>DPCD01000033.1:6113-9507 GCA_003516765.1 Clostridiales bacterium
GACGCCTCCAACAAGATTGCCTACGGCGTACGGCGGCGGTATTTTACCGACCGGGAGCTGGACTCCGTGATGAACTACCCGTGGCAGAAGGAGATTCTCCGGTTTGTGCGGGGGGACGCGGACGGCGCAGATTTGGGCGAGCGGATTATGACGCTGGCGGAGAATTATCCGGCGGACGTTCTGGCGTGCGTGATGAATGTTTTATCGACGCACGACACGCCGCGCGCGATCAACGCCCTGCTGGACCCCAGAGACGGCGAACGCGCCGAGCTTGCAAAGCGGCAGTTTTCCGATGCGGAGCTTTCGCGCGGCAAGGAGCTTTTGCGCATGGCAGCGTTTCTGCAGTTTACGCTGCCGGGTATCGCCTGCGTGTATTACGGCGACGAGGCGGGCATGACCGGCTACCGGGACCCGTTTAACCGGAAATACTATCCCTGGGGGCAGGAGGACGAGAGTCTGCAGACGTTTTACCGGACGCTCGCTGCGCTCAAAAAATCGCTTCCGGCGCTGCGGCGCGGAGATGTCACGGTTATGGAGGCAGGCGGCGGTCGGCTGATGTTCCGCAGAAGCTGCGAAGCGCAGACGCTTTGTGTGTGCTGCAACCAATCGGACGCGCCTTGGGAGTTGACCGGTGCGGGAGAGCTGCTGCTGGGCGGACGGCTTTTGTCGGTTCTGCCGGGGAGAATCCGGCTGGATGCGGGCGGATACTGCCTGGCGACAGGAAAATAACATGCGGAGGAAGAGCATGAAACAGACAATCAAGCGGGTGCTGGCGGCTTTGCTGACAGCGGGACTGCTGGTTCTGTGCGCGTGCAGCGCGAAGACGGCGCCTGCGCAGGAGCAGGAGCCGGAACAGACGGCTGCGGTGGAGACTGCTCCGGCAGAGAAGCCGCAGGAAGCTGCGTCGGTGGAGGAAACGCCGGAGAAAGCGGAAGGCGAAGCGCAAACGCCCGAAGAGCAGCCGGAGGCGGAAAAACCTGCGCCGGAGGAACCTGCGGAGCAGCCGACCGAGCCGGAGGTGCGCGCGCCGATGGACGAGCAGCCGGCGCAGGAGCAGCCTGATGCACAGGACACGCCGATGACGTGTACGATCAGCATCAGCTGCGCGACGATCCTTAGCAACACGGACGAGCTGGACCCGGAGAAGCTGGAGCTGGTGCCGGAGGACGGGTGGATTCTCGCGCCGGTGACGGTGGAGTTTACCGCGGGGCAGAGCGTGTTTGACGTGCTGCTGGCGACGGTGAAAGCGCAGGCAATTCATATGGAGTATCAGAACACGCCGATGTATGAGACGGCGTATATCGAGGGCATCGGAAATCTGTATGAGTTTGACTGCGGCGCGCTCTCGGGCTGGATGTACCGGGTGAACGGATGGTTCCCCAATTACGGGTGCAGCCGGTATGCCGTGCAGGCGGGCGACGTGATCGAGTGGATGTATACCTGCGATCTGGGAAGCGACGTCGGCGGCAGCGGCGTGAGCCAGGGGTATGACGAGTAACAAAATAGAAACAGAAAACGCACGAAGTGCTTGAACGCTTCGTGCGTTTTTGTGCGTTATGAATGAAACAGATTACCACTGTTTATCATGATAGGGTGTGCTTTCAATACCTTGCTCATTGAGGAGCTCTACCATATGGTCGAGCCTGCCTTTCCAAAGCTTTTTGAACCATGCAGTATTGCCGAACCAGCGGACAAGCGTGGGGCTGATGGAGTAGTAGACATGGATGAGCGCCCTGCCATACCACGTTTTAGCCAACGTGCTGTCGCGGAAACGCCGCAGTGTCCAGACCTGCGGACAGTCGTAGGAACCATAGACACATGTTGCGACGTAACAGCCTTGGGGTGCCCGATCAATTCTATCTTTGATTTCATTTAAGTATGAGTAATCGATTCCACGCTCTTTATATTTTAGAATAATATGATCGATTGTTTCGTTCATCTGAGGGTATAGTTGGACAATACGATTTTTAATTCCGGTTTTTGCCACATCTCCCCAGCTTGTATTTGCTTTTCCAACGATAATATGATTTTCACGAACATCCGTCAGCATTAAGATATCATGCATTGCGTCAATAATAACTTGTTTTTGCTCTGGCTCATGATCCATATCGAAGTAATCATCCAGAACAGAAATGGACTTTTTGACCACTTCAATGTCGTTATCCCATTTTGCCGAAAAATCGTCTAAGAGCGTTGTTCGAAGCTTTCCATAAGCGCTATAGAATATCGCCTCAATATTCTCCGTGGCATTCTGTTCAACCAGATTATAGTATTTTTCAACCTCTGCCCAGTCACCTTTTGTTCTTGCACGGCGGGCGTTCGCAAGATACTTTTCGACAAATGCGGAGTTGTCAATCTGAACAGTACCTTCCACCATCATCTTTTTGGCTTCTTCGACGGTGTATTTTGTGCCGCAGTTCTGGCAGACGAACATGCCGTCTGTTTTGACGAGATCTGGACTGCCACACATTTCACAAACCAGTGCTTTCATGAGGGGTGCCTCCTTCTAAATCTGTCTTGTAATTCTTTGACAATATCTATTATATATCTTATAAATCTATACGTCAATCAAAATACATCCGTATAATCCACATAAAACGTATTGCCGGGAATTATACTATATGCACAGTGGGGTGATTGTGTGGATTATCTGGAGTGGTTTTATCAGCGGGTTTCAGAGCTTCGGATGCAGAAGGGCGTATCCGCACGCGATATGAGTCTTTCACTCGGGCAGAGCGAGAGCTATATGAACAAAATTGAAAACAAAAGAACGCTGCCGTCTATGACTGGCTTTTTCTATATTTGTGAGTACTTGGATATTACGCCGCAGGAATTTTTTAATTTGGATGCAAATGCACCCCAGAAGAGCCGCCAGCTGTTGCGGGAGCTTGAGCAGTTGAGTCCGGAGCAGACCGAACATGTTTTGCAGATTGTTCGGGATATTGCGCAGAAATAAGAAAGGGAAAGCCGCCGAGGCATGAATTCGGCGGCTTTTTGTCGGGGCTGGCTATTTTTTGCGGGGTGTGGTATAATACAAAAAAAGATACAAAGGAGGCGGCAAGATGGCGGTGACGCTCAATCCGGACAAGGAGGTTGTGCGGGCGGTGAAGGAAGGTCTGAAAAGGACCGGAGGCTACTGTCCGTGCAGGCTCGAACGGACGGAGGAAAACAGGTGCATGTGCAAGGAATTCCGCGAACAGATCGCGGACCCCGAGTTTGAGGGCTTCTGCCACTGCATGCTGTATTATAAATCACGCGAGAAAGGATGATAAAAATGGCAGAGCTGGTCCTTACAGAACAGAATTTTGAGGAAGAGGTGCTGCGTGCAAAGCAGCCGGTGTTGGTCGACTTCTGGGCGACCTGGTGCGGTCCGTGCCGGATGCTCGCGCCGGTG
>DPCD01000033.1:9739-10028 GCA_003516765.1 Clostridiales bacterium
CGTGCCGGATGCTCGCGCCGGTGATTGAAGAAATTGCCAACGAGTACGAGGGCAAGGTCAAGGTCGGCAAGGTAAATGTGGACGATGAGCGGGAGCTGGCGCTTCAGTTTGGGGTCAACAGCATTCCGACGGTGATGGTGTTCCAGAACGGCGAGATCAAGGCGACGTCTGTCGGCTACCGCCCGAAGGAAGAAATCGAGCAGCTTCTGAAGTAATACAAAGCCCCGCAGTTGCCTGCGGGGCTTTTGCTGAGTTACTGGATGTGGACGTGGTTGTTGATGTGGTCCAT
>DPCD01000106.1 GCA_003516765.1 Clostridiales bacterium
CCAAACTCAACTTTTACGTTGATATGTCCGTCTGGCTTTTTGTGGGAAAGCAGTACTACCGTCTCCACATGCGCGCACCTTGGAAACAGATCAAAGCAGTGCGCCTTCTTTGCCGCATACCCCTTCTCCCGGAGTCTTGCCACATCGCGTGCCAGCGTTGCCGGGTCGCACGAAACATAGACAAGCCGCGCCGGCGCCATCTGCGCCATTGCCGCAATCACATCCTCGCTCACGCCCTTTCTCGGCGGGTCGATGACGATCACGTCGGGCTTTATGCCATCGCGCGCAAATTTTGCGGCAGCTTCGCCCGCATCCGCGCAGAAAAATTCCGCGTTTGAAATGCCGTTGCGCGCGGCGTTTTCCTTCGCGTCGCGGATTGCCGCGTCCACGATTTCCACACCGTAGACCTTTTTCACATGCCGCGCCAGACACAGCGTAATCGTGCCGCTGCCGCAATATAAATCCAGCGCCGTTTCCTCACCGCGCAGACTGGCAAACTCAATGGCTGTTTCATACAGCCGCTCCGCCTGGTCGTGGTTCACCTGATAGAATGCCGCAGGCGAAAGCCGAAACGTCAGCCCCAACAGCGTATCTTCCAGCGCACCGTCTCCAGTAAGTGCTTCAAAGCGGTCTCCGAGAATGACGTTGCTCTTTTTCGTGTTGTAATTGATGACAATCCCACTGACCTCCGGCACTTGCTCGCGGATTGTCCGGACAAGCGCCTCTTTTTTTGCAAGCGTCTTTCCGTTGACGATCAGGCAAAGCAGAACCTTCGGGTCCTTGCTTGCCGCGCGCAGATAGATATGCCGGACCACGCCTGTGTGTGTCCGCTCGTCATACGCCGCAATATTCTCTTTTTCCATCCAGCGAAGCACCGCTTCGCGCGCCCGATTGGCGCTTTCCGGCTGAATTTTGCAGTCTGCGATGGCAATAACCGCATGGCTGCCTGCCCGATAAAAGCCCGCGACAGGCTTGCCGTTTTGCGCCTGCACCGGAAATTGCACCTTGTTGCGGTAGCCGTATATGCTCTCGCTTCCGGTGATCTGCAGGTCCGGAAATTCTACGCCGCCGATGCGAGACAGTGCATCCTGCACGCGGCGTTTTTTCTGCTCCAGCTCGCACGCATAGTCCATGTGCCAGAACACGCAGCCGCCGCAGCGCCCAAAATACGGGCACTCCGGCTCCACGCGATGCGGCGATGCCTCCATCGCTCGCACGAGGCTTCCATACGCGCAGGTTCTTCCGACGTGGTCAATTTTGATCTCGCATGTTTCCCCCGGAATCACGCCCGGCACAAACACGACCTGTCCGTCAATGCGCGCCACACCCGCGCCCTCGGCAGTCAAGCCGGTAATTTCCGCGCGGTAGGTTTTGTTTTTCTCCATTGCTTTCTCTCCGTGTTTCACGTGAAACATTTCACGTATCCAGCCGTTCGCCGGTTCGCGCGTCGAAGCGGTAGACATTCTCATGCTGCGTCTCGCCATTTGCGTCCGCGTAACGTTCTGTAACCGTGTACGTCACCGTCAGAATCCCGTCGTCCAGACTGGCGATATAATTCCCGTCCAGGAACGCCATCGTGTGCCGCTCCTGCGCCGCCTCATAGACGGTCGTTCCCATGTAGTCCTGCAAATTCAGCTGCAATTCCATAAATACAACATTGATTTTCTGTTCCACATTTTCCGAGCCGAGTCTGAAATAGGGAAGCACCAGCGACATGCTGACGATCTCCTCCTGATCCATCTGCACCTCATAAGGCTCGTCCGTAAACGAATCAGGAACAGGCAAATCAGAGGCATCTTCCACCGAAGACTCCCCTTCTATGACCGGCTTTTGCCCCTCGACAACGCTCGGCAGCGTCACAATATCCTGCGTATCCGCCTGCGCAGTAGATTCCTGCGTCTGCGAATGATCAACCAGGCTGGCGGGCATCTCCTGCGTCGAAGCGCCATTTGCCGAGCAGGACGTCAAAAACAGCAAAGCGGCGCAAATTGCCGCGATCTCTCGTTTCATTCGTATCACCTCACCAAAAGTTTACCACAGAACCCGACTTGTGTAAAGCCATCGCATCCGCTATACTAAGAGCAGCCTATTTGGAACATATCAGGAGGCAACTATGCTTTCTTATCAGAACTGTACCCTGTGCCCGCGCCGCTGCGGAGCAGACCGCACGAACGGGCAGCTCGGCTTCTGCCGCCAGCCAGACAAAATTTACGCTGCGCGCGCCGCGGCGCATTATTGGGAAGAGCCGGTCATTTCCGGCAGCTTCGGCTCCGGCGCAGTGTTCTTTTCCGGTTGCACGCTCAAATGCCTGTTCTGCCAGAACGGCGTCATTTCGCAGGAAAACCTCGGAAAAGAAATCTCAACCGCCCATCTGCGGGAAATCTTCTTAAAACTCATCGACGACGGCGTCCAGAACATCAATCTCGTCACGCCGACGCACTTTCTTCCGTCCATTCTCCCGGCGCTGACTCCGAAGCTCCCCGTGCCCGTGGTCTACAACTGCGGCGGCTATGAGCGCGTCGAGACGCTGCGCGAGCTCGAAGGGCTCGTCGATATCTATCTTCCGGACATGAAATATTCTGACCCGAAGCTTGCCGGAATCTTAAGCGCCGCGCCCGACTATGTCAAGATCGCAAAGGCAGCAATCGCAGAAATGTACCGCCAGGTAGGCAGCGCGGTGATTGAAGACGAGATCATGCAGCGCGGTATGATCGTCCGGCATCTGATGCTGCCCGGTGAGCTTGATAATACGCTGGGCGTTCTCGACTGGTTCTCCGAAGCATTCCCGAAGGGAGACGTTTTATTCAGCCTTATGAGCCAGTACGTGCCGATGGGAAAGGCGAAAACCATGCCGCCCTACGACCGGCGCATTACCGAAGACGAATATGACGCAGCGCTTTCCTATCTGGAGCTGCTCGGAATCGAAAATGGCTTCACGCAGGATTTTTCTGCCGCGACGGAAGAATACATTCCGGATTTTTCCTTTGAGGGCTTATAAATTCAAAACAAACGTTTGATTTTTGGATGCACCTGTGCTATACTCAAGAAAATAACATGCAGGAGGCTGCGGCAGATGGCACGAACGACAGACAAGCGCGAGCGCATTTTGGAATACATCACCCAGTTCACGCGCGAGAACGGATATTCTCCTTCCGTGCGCGAAATCTGCGAGGGCGTGGGTCTTGCGTCCACGGCGACGGTCCATTATCACCTCAACGCTCTGCGGCAGGAGGGCTCCATCAACATGGACGGCAAAAAGAACCGGACCATCAGCCTGCCGGACCGGCTTCCGATCGGAAAAATTCCGGTTGTCGGCGTGGTCACTGCGGGCGTGCCGATTCTGGCGGTTGAAAACATCGAAGGATATCTTCCCTGGGACGGAGACGAGAGCTGCTTTGCCCTGCGCGTGCGCGGCGACTCGATGATAAATGCCGGCATTCTCTCCGGCGACAAGGTCGTCGTCCGCCCGCAGAAGACCGCAGAAAACGGGCAGATCGTCGTGGCGCTGCTGGACGACTCTGCCACCGTCAAGCGCTTTCACCGCGAAAAGGGCAAGGTCTGGCTTTTGCCGGAGAACCCTGCGTATGAGCCCATCGACGGCACCGATTGCTCAATTCTGGGTCTTGTCAAAGCCGTCGTCCGCGAATACTGAATACTGATTCAAAAGCTGACGCTTTTTGGTTTATCCTAAAGTGATGCACGAAACCGTGCATCACTTTTTCATTTTTGTGCAGTTCCTATATAATATTGTATACGCGCTTGCAAATGGCGCTTCTCCGTGTTAAAATTATGGTGTAATACTATGTCCAATTATCAGGATTTTCATAGGAAAGGAGCTTTTTCTTGTACTCCTCAACGTATATCTGGGCGAAGGTTCTCGGTCACATGGAGCAGCAGCTCACGCCCGCCGTCGTCTCGACCTGGTTTGACGACACCGAGGTGCTGGAGCTGACCGATCAGAAGCTCGTCCTCTTCTCGCCGTCGACCTTCCGCAAGGACATGATCGTATCGCGCTGCGCGGTCTATATTCAGGAGGCGCTCAAGGATCTGTTCGACATGGAGCTTGAGCTGATCGTTCTGGATGAAACGCAGATCGACGCCTACCGCTCACGCAAAAAGAAGCCGCGCTTTATTGAGTTCAATCCGCAGTTCACCTTCGATAACTTCATCGTCGGCAACAGCAACCGCTTTGCAAACGCCGCAGCCGTTGCCGTCGCGGAAAAGCCGGCAGATTCCTATAACCCGCTTTTTATCTACGGTCCGTCCGGCGTCGGCAAGACGCACCTGCTCTATGCCATTGCCAACGAGATTCACAAGGCGCATCCGGACTACAACATCGTCTATATCAAGGGCGACCAGTTCACCAACGAGCTGATCAACGCTCTGCGCGAAGGCAAGAACAACGAGTTCCGCCTCAAATACCGCGGCGCGGACCTGTTCCTGGTCGACGATATTCAGTTCATTGCCGGCAAAGACTCCACGCAGGAGGAGTTCTTCCATACCTTCAACAATCTCTACGAGAGCCACAAGCAGATCGTCCTGACCTCCGACCGTCCGCCCCATGAGATGGTCCGTCTGGAAGACCGGCTGCGCACACGCTTCGAGTGGGGCTTGCTTGCCGATATTCAGCCGCCCGACTATGAGACGCGCATGGCAATCATCAAGAACAAAGCCGTCCACCTCGGCTTCGACATTCCGGACGACGTCTGCAATTACATTGCCGAGAACATTACCAACAACGTCCGTCAGATTGAAGGTACGGTCAAAAAAATCAAGGCATTCAAGGAGCTCGACGGCATGGTGCTCGACGTGCCGAACGTTTCGCGCGCCATCAAGGACATGTTCAAGGGCAAGGCAGAAAATCTCCCGACACCCGCACTCATTGTCAGCGAGGTCTGCCAGTACTATAACATCGAAGAGCAGGTCTTGAGAAGCACGCTCAAGAACAAGAATACCGCCGAAGCGCGGCAGGTTGCGATGTACCTGATCCGGACCATGACCAACCTGTCTCTTCCCGAGATCGGGCGCGAGTTTGCAAGGGACCACACGACGGTCATGCACGGGCTCAAAAAGGTCGAGCAGACGCTGCAGAACAGCGCCTCGCCCTTAAACGATACCATCCGCGACATCACCGCCAATATTAACAATAAACTCTGAAAACCGCGCAAAACAGCGTTTTCTTTTTCGCGCGAATTTTTCCACATTTCCATGTGGATACTTCTGCTTTCCCCTGTGGACAGACATGAAACCCTCGTTTCACAGTTGCACCTGTGCAGAACCTTCTTTTTTCCCGGTTTCCCTGTGGACAGTTTTTTCTTACGCCCGCAAGGCTTTCCGGACTTATCCACATGTCGCACGCCCTACTGTTACTTACTACTGAATTTATCCTTTCTTTCTTTTTAGAAAGACGTCAGGAGGTATCCTTTTATGAAATTTACCTGTGAAAAAGCCCAGCTGGTTTCCGCCATCTCCGTCGCCTCGCGCACCGTCGCGCAGAAGAGCGCCATCTCGGGGCTGGAAGGTATTCTGGTTCGCGCGGGTGTCAAAGTCATGCTGACTGGTTATAATTTGGAAACAGGCATCACCGTGAGCGTCGATGCCGACGTGCAGGAAAACGGCGCGTGCATCATGCCTGCCAGGCTGTTTTTTGATATCGTCCGCAAACTGCCGGACGATACCGTGAGCATTCAGGTCGACGAGAACTTCAAGGTCTCGATCAAGGGCGGCATTTCGTCGTTCACCATCACTGCCCTTTCTGCCGACGATTATCCCGAGCTTCCGGATGTCGACTCGGAGAAAGGCATCCGCGTGCCGCAGTGCGAGCTGAAGGCAATGATTTCCGGCACAATCTTCGCCGTCAGCGAAAATCAGGCACGCCCGATTCATACCGGCATTCTCTTTGAGGTCGACAATGATTCCATCACGAGCGTTGCCGTCGACGGCTACCGTCTGGCGCTGCGCCGGTATCTGCCGGAGCAGTCTCTGGAGCGCACGCTCAAATTCGTTGCGCCCGCAGCGGCATTAAAAGAAGTCGAAAAGATCCTCGGCGACACCGAGGACCCCGCAACCTTCTATCCGGGCTCGAAGCACATTCTCTTTACCATCGGAGATGCCACGCTCGTCTGCCGTATTCTGGAGGGTGAATTTCTGGATTGGCGGCGCGTGCTGCCGCAGAATAACCCCGTCAAGCTCGTCGGAAATGTCAGCCGCCTGACCGACTCCATTGAGCGTGTCGGGCTTGTCATCTCCGAAAAACTCAAAAGCCCCGTGCGCTGCAAGTTTGGAGACAACAGCGCAGAATTCCGCACCATCTCCACGATCGGTGAGGCGTACGACGTCTGCCCGATTGCCGGCGACGGCAAGGATCTGGAGATCGGCTTTAACTGCAAGTATTTACTCGATGCGCTGCGCGCCGTGCCGGACAGCGAGTGCACGCTGGAAATGATCAACGGACTCAGCCCCATTGTCTTAAATCCCACCGAAGGAAACCGCTACAGCTATATGGTGCTGCCCGTCCGGCTCAAAGCAGGAGAATAAGCCATGAAAGTACGTGTCACAAAAAAGCTTTCGGATGCGCCGATTGCCATCCCGATTACCACCGAGTTTATTAAATTACAGGACTTTCTGAAATTTGCCAACGCCTGCGAGTCCGGCGGCATGGCAAAGACGTTCATTCAGAACGGGCAGGTGCAGGTCAACGGCGAAACCTGCACCCAGCGCGGCAAAAAGCTCCGCCCGGGCGATACCGTAACCTTTATGGGAAATACCTGGCTCGTTTCGCAGGAGGGCGTATGAAGCTGACGCGGCTGCGCCTGTTTGACTTCCGGAACTATGAAACGCTGGACCTCACGCTGGACCCCGGCGTCAACCTGATTCTGGGCGAAAATGCGCAGGGAAAGACGAACCTTCTCGAAGCGGTCGGTTATTTGTCGACCGGCAGAAGCTTTCGCACGCAGAAGACGCAAGAGCTGATCCGCTTCGGAGCAAGCTTTGCCGATCTGAACGCCGACGTCTTTTCGCAGGGGCGCGACCAGAACATCCGTGCGGTCCTGTTTTCCGGCAGACGCCCGCGGCAGCTCTACTTGGGCGGTGTGAAGCAGAAAAGCGCAGCAGCTTTGCCCGGCGTTCTGACGACGGTGCTGTTCTGCCCGGAAGACCTTCTGGTTTTAAAAGGCGGCAGCCAGCCGCGCAGGAGGCTGCTTGACAATGCGCTGTGCCAGCTCCGACCGTCCTATGCCTCCGCGCTGACAGAGTATCACCGTTTGCTGGACAGCAAGAGCCGCATTTTGAAGGACTACCGCGAAAAGCCGGATTTATTGGAGCCGCTGCCCGAATATAATTACCGCCTCGCGCAGGTCGGCGCGATTCTGATCTCGCACCGCGCGCGGTATCTGAAAGCGCTCGAGCAGGCGGCAAGCGGCTACCACAGCGCGTTCTCCGCAGGAAAAGAAACCATGACGCTCGTCTACCGCACGGTCTCGACCGTGGAAGATCCGTTTGCCGAGCGGAAAACCATCTTCGAGCAGATTCTGGAGCATCAGGAGCGGCACTACCGCGCAGAACTGGACTCCGGGCAGTGTCTGACAGGTCCGCACAAAGACGATTTTGACGCGCTCTTAGACGGCATTGCCGTCAAAGCCTTCGGCTCGCAGGGACAGACGCGCACCGCCGCGATCAGTCTGAAGCTTTCCGAGCGCGAGCTTCTGCGAAGAGACACCGGAGAAGAGCCGGTTCTGTTGTTAGACGACGTGCTCTCCGAGCTGGACGCCACGCGGCAGGACTTCGTTCTCAACCAGATCACCTCCGGACAGGTTTTGATTACCTGCTGCGAGCCGGGCAGAGTCACAAAAATCGGAAAAACCATTGAAATTCGCGCAGGAGGGCTCGTATGTACGTAGACATTGGCATGGACCTTGCCGTGCGTGCAAGTCACGTGCTGGGCGTCTTTGACCTCGATAATACCTCCTGGTCCAAGCGCACCCGCGAATTTTTGCAGCGCGCGCAGGAAGACGGCTGCCTCATCGAGGCGACCGACGAGCTTCCCAAATCGTTTGTCCTCACGCAGGAATACGGGCAAACGCGCGTGTACTTGACCAAATTCAACGCATCCATCCTTGCCCGGCGCTTTGCCGGAGGCAGGCAGCAATGATACCCCGCTTTTTGATCAAAGCAAAAGGAGAAATCCATGAGTGAAGAAATTTTGAAAAACGAAGTCGTGGAAACGCAGTACGACGCCAGCCAGATTCAGGTTCTCGAGGGTCTGGAGGCTGTCCGCAAGCGCCCCGGCATGTACATCGGCTCGACCAGCGTGTCGGGTCTTCACCACCTGGTCTATGAGATCGTCGACAACGCGATCGACGAGGCGCTGGCAGGCTACTGCCACCATGTACAGGTGACGATCAACGAGGGAAATACGATTACCGTTCTGGACGACGGACGCGGCATCCCCGTCGATATTCAGGCGCAGACGGGAAAGCCCGCGCTCGAGGTCGTCTATACGGTGCTGCATGCGGGCGGCAAATTCGGCGGCGGAGGCTATAAGGTCTCCGGCGGTCTGCACGGCGTGGGCGCGTCGGTTGTCAATGCCCTTTCCGAGTGGCTCATTGTCGACGTCTTCCGCGACGGCAAGATCTACGAGATGCAGTTCTCGCGCGGCAATATCACGAAGGAAATGCAAATTGTCGGCACGACCGACCAGCACGGCACGAAGGTCACCTTCAAGCCCGACCCCGAGATGTTCGACACCACGGAGTATGACTACGAGACGCTGCACACGAGAATGCGCGAGCAGGCGTTCTTGAATGCAGGTCTGCAGATCACCATCCGCGACGAACGCATCGAGTCTGCCGACAAGCCCGAAAAAGAGCGCTTCGACTCCATGTGCTACGAGGGCGGCATCCGTGAGTTTGTCCAGTGGTATAACCGCCACAAAACGCCGATTCACCCCGACGTCATCTACATGGCAGGCAGGAAGGGCGACCAGACGGCAGAGGTTGCGCTGCAGTATAACGACTCGTTCAACGAAACGATTGTCTCCTTTGCCAACGACATTCATACCCCCGAGGGCGGCATGCACGAAGAGGGCTTCAAACGGGCGCTGACCTCGGTTCTCAACGCCTACGGGCAGAAAAAGGGTATCATCAAGCAGGACGACAAGGTTTCCGGCGAGGATGTGCGCGAAGGCTTGACCGCGATTATCTCCGTCAAGCTGACCGACGCGCAGTTTGAAGGACAGACCAAGGCAAAGCTCGGCAACGCCTCGATCCGCACGCTTGTCAGCAACATCGTCACCCAGCAGCTCGCGGAGTTCCTGGAGGAAAACCCGGCGGTGGCGCGCGCGATTCTCGATAAGGCAATGATGGCAAACCGCGCCAGAGAGGCGGCGCGCAAGGCAAAAGAGGCAATCCGCCGCAAAACCGGCTTGGAGTCCGGGCAGATGCCCGACAAGCTGCGCGACTGCAACGACACAGACCCCACGCTGACCGAAATTTACATCGTCGAGGGCGACTCCGCCGGCGGCTCTGCCACGCAGGGTCGGGACTCCCGCTTCCAGGCAATTCTTCCCCTCTGGGGCAAGATGCTGAACGTCGAAAAGGCGAGAGCCGATAAGGTCTACGGAAACGATAAGCTCCAGCCCGTCATTACCGCTCTCGGCGCAGGTATCGGAGACGAGTTTAATTTAGAGAAGCTCCGCTACCACAAGGTCATCATCATGGCCGATGCCGATGTCGACGGCTCGCATATCCGAACGCTTCTTCTCACGTTCTTCTTCCGATTCATGCGGCCCCTCATTGAGCAGGGCTACGTCTACTCTGCCGTTCCGCCCCTTTATAAGCTCTCGCGCGGCAAAACCACAAAGGTTGCGTTCTCCGATGAGCAGCGCGACCAGATTTCGAGCGAGATGCGCGGCGGTAATCCCAACGTGAAAATCGATATTTCCCGCTTCAAGGGCCTCGGCGAAATGGACCCGCACGAGCTCTGGGAGACGACCATGAATCCAGAAACCAGAACGCTGCGCCGGATTACCCTCGACGACGCCGTTGCTGCCGACCAGATCTTCACCGTCCTCATGGGTGAAGACGTCGAGCCCAGAAAGGAATTCATCGAGGAAAACGCCAAATACGTCGTCAACCTCGACATTTAAGCCCCTACAACTCCAAAAGGAGACCAATCTATGGCACATAAGAAAGATTA
>DPCD01000101.1 GCA_003516765.1 Clostridiales bacterium
AGCCGCGCCATCTGTTACAGTCGACTTTGCTGCCGAAGCACCTCTGGGAACGAGATCTGGCCGTTCGTCCGCAGCACCTCCTGATAGCTTTTTCCACGCATCTGCTGGTACGTCTGCGCATCGATATCCGTGTCCGAAGCAAGGATATGATTGCAGACGTTTTGCTCGACAGCCTGCTTGAGAAGCAGCTTGCCGATGCGGTCTCCGAACATACTGAGGATGGCTTCGAGCGTTTCACCAAGGATCTTTGGCAGAAAGTCTCCGGCATACTCGCTTTGCAGATAGCCGCAGTAAAAGAGAATGGCTTTATCAATGAAGTCATTTTGCGTCGTACAGCCGTCCAGCTTGTAGTGGTACTGCACCTTGCTCCACGTCGCGTCATCCAGCCAAACGGAATGACGGCGTTTTTCCTCCGTTTTTATGGCGTTCACCCCCTCCAAAAATGAAAAGCGCCAAAATAGTGCCTGCAACTGCGGCACAATCTTGGCTTTTTCCGAAAATCAGCGCCAATCCACTTTTCACTCTCGCAGAAAAGCGCCGTTTTTATCGCCCAAAACTGCCCGCACTGCGGGCAGAAGTGGACGCTCTGGCGCAGAAAAGCGCCAAGCCTTTTCTCCTGCTTCGCCGCTTGCGGCTTCTCTCTCCGCCGAAAGCCGCCCGCAGGCGCTCCGGCTTCTGTGCTGTAGCTCTGCCGGACACTCCCACACGTCGGCGCAGTGTCCGGTTTTCAGGCTTCCGGTGGGTACGCGCTCGGCTGTGCCGCGAAAGCCGCACAAAGCGCCGACACGGGCGCGACGGCGTGGAACGCGCTGCCGGTCACAGCTGCATCTCCTGCATCTGCTCCGATTCCGACATTTTCGGCTGCGGATCTGTGGTAATCGCATACCATTGACCATTCTCAGCCTTTCTCACGGACACAAGCTCCTGCTGCAGCAATTTTTCTGCCGGAATGGGTATCTCCCACCCGCTTTCTCCGGCATGCGCAGGCATCGCCGCGCCCTGCCGGAGCCGATCGGCGTCCTGGGCGTTCAGGTCAACGTAGCCGTACGGTGTCATGAAATGAAAACGATCTTCCGGGCAGGCTTCCAGCAGATCTTTGAGCGTCTGCACCGGTTTTCCGTTTTGCTCTGTCGGAAATTCTTCACAGTAAAATTCCGTAGACATTTTGATCTCCTTTTTCGTGTTTGCAGCACTCCCGCACACCGGCGCAACGTCCGGTTTTCTGGTACTTGGCGGGTACGCGCTCGCCTGCACCCGGAAAGCCGCACAAACCGCCGACACGGGCGCGACGGCGCGGAACGCGCTGCCGGTCACAGCTGCATCTCCTGCATGGGCGCATCCTGCTCCTGCAAAATCTCCTGACAGAGCTGATTTAACGGCATATGCTCCCGCTGCATACAGTAGGCTTCCATCTTTTCACGCAGCACTTCTTTCTCTGCCGCATTCAGGCGGTAGGTGAGAGATTGATCCTCGATGCCACTGCCGTAGAGCGTGATCTCCAGCGTGTCGCAGACCTGCCGACGCTGCATATCGTAGTTGGCATAGATATTCAGCGCATGGTCGTTTTCATCGGTTTCCACAAACGTACTGAACGCTTCGTCAACGTTGAAGCACGGAACGACGTAAAAATTCAGTGTTCGGTCATCCATCGCCTCGATGCTATCCTCGAAATAAAAATTCCGCGCGGTGAGTCTGCTCGGTGTGGTCAGCTCCCGACCATCCAGCCGGTCGAGAAAGATGCGCCAGCGGTCATCCTCGGACATCTCCGCTTCCTGATATGCCTGCGCTGCCGCATCCGCCATGTCCTGCATCGCGTAGACCTTCCAGCCGTCCATGATGTTGAGCGCAGAAAGCGTCCGCGCGTCAAGGTCCAGCTCATACGCACCGGCGATACACCCTGTGTTCTCCATGCGCTCTGCGGCTGCCGCATCGAACTGCTCCTGCGTGATCTTCTCACCGCGTGGAAATATGGCTGTAAATTTTGTGCCCGCTTTTTTGTCGGACAGATAGTTCCGCAGGTGGGCTGCCGCCTGCAACAGCTCCACGGATTCTGGCACAGAAAAATACATACTCTCGCCTTTTTCGGTCACTCGAAATACCGCCTGTTGCGGCTCCTGCAAAATATCCTGACCGCTCATCGCGGCACCTCCGGTTTCTTCTGCGGCTTGCGCACAGGTTCATCCTGCTCGCAATCGCTGATGTACTCCTGCACGGCGGCAGGAACGACCTTTTCGTAGAGTCGCTGGGCTGCCTTTTGCAGCTCCGCTTCCAGCGTGGAATCGCGCTTGGCAATGTAGCGCCGGAGGGCACGGAGCTTTTCTTCTTCAAATGTGATTTGAATTGTTGCCTGTTTCATAAACTTCTCCATTCTACAAAAAGCAGGCACACGGTTTTTACCATGTGCCTGCTGTGCGTATTTGTTTTATACGGCCCAATGCTGTGCGCCGGTGAGCTGGTCGAGAATGAGCGATCCGACTGTGACCGCATCCTCGATCGTCAGGTAATGCGGCGCGCTCTCATCCAGCAGCAGCCGTCCGGACGCCGGAAATTCCTCGTCCGCGAACCAGACCTTCAGCCATACGGGATAGCATGGTGCGAAATCGAACCGCGCACAGAAATCCGCGTTGGACGGCAGGAGCTCCGCGCCGAGCGATCTGCATCGCCGCTCCAGTTCCTCCGGCGGCAGGATGCCGAGGTCGCGCCGGACGATCAGCTCCGCGTTACGGTCAAGACCGCCGCCGCGCACCAGACCGTCTTTGTATTGAGAAAATGTGATCGTCCGACCGGTCAGTGGCGCACCATCCGCCAGGTCCAGATAGTGCAGCAGTGTCAGCGCGTGCCACTTGGAAAGCGGCGGCTGAATCGTGCAGTCCGACAGCCGGACAGTCACGGTCTGCCCAAGTGTTTTCAATGAAAACGAACCGTCTGCATACTGCGCGTCAGCCTTTCCCGCAATATCCTCCGGCGCGTGCTGCGCCAGCCGCTCCTGTGCGACGGCAAGCATCGCTTCAAATTGACGGTTTTCCATACACTCACCTCTGTCCCTATCTTACCATGCTATTGGGCAGTTTTCAATTGTGCTGTCAGTATGACATTCCGCCCTGCGCCTGCTCGTCCGGCATCGGCGCGGCAACAATTTTGTCACCTTCCCGCAGAAACATTTCCGGTTGCCGAAATTGCTCGGCAAACCGCTCGGCAAGCTCGTGCGGCAGGTCTGTGAAATCCGATTCGCCGAGTCCGACGATAAAGAAATTTCCCGCGACAATGTCATAAATATCACCGTCCGCATCGCGCAGCGCACGGTTGAGCGGCAGACCATCCAGCTTGCCGTCCTCGTTGCAGATCAGTGCTACCGGTTCCTCGTAGGGATACACAGCTTGGATATATCCGCCGACTACTGCCTGCATACTTTGCAGATCATCGTCGATCTGCGTTTCATACGGAGCCTTTCCCGGCTCCACCATCAAGACGTTCAAGTTTTCCTCTCCTTTTCTGTTTGTGATTCTCTCCGGGTGTGCTATACTGGGCTTACCGGAGGTGATTTTGTGCAGCGGCTTATTTTTCATGTAGACGTCAACAGCGCGTTTTTATCCTGGGAAGCCGCGCGGCGCGTAGCGGACGGAGAGCCAGATCTTCGTCTCATTCCCTCCGCCATCGGCGGCGACCGCGACAAGCGCACTGGCGTGATCCTTGCCAAATCCATCCCCGCAAAAAGGTTCGGCGTTACGACCGGAGAGCCTGTCGCGATGGCGCTGCGTAAATGCCCGCAGCTCGTTCTGGCCAAGCCGGACTTTGCTCTTTACACCAGAAACTCCAAAGCGTTTATTTCCATCTGCCGCCGCTTCGCACCCGTCGTGGAGCAGGTGTCCATTGATGAGTGCTTTCTCGATATGACGGGCACCGGTCTTCTGTATCCGGACCCTATCGCCATTGCGCACACGATCAAGGACACGATTTTCTCCGAGCTTGGCTTCACGGTCAACGTCGGCATCGC
>DPCD01000117.1:0-1265 GCA_003516765.1 Clostridiales bacterium
CGGTTTGCATCCGTTGTGTAGTAGCGGTTTCCGGAGAAGAACCGGTGCGGCTCGTCGGCAGAAATCACGCGCCCGTCGAACATCATCGCGCAGCGGTCTGCAAAGCTTGCAGCGAAGTCCAGATCGTGCGTCACGGTCAAAATGGACACGCCGTCTGCGTTTAATTCTTTCAGGATTTCTCCAAGCTCCGCCTTCGCGTAGGCATCCAAGCCCTTTGTCGGCTCGTCGAGCAGGAGAACGTCGGCGTTTCGAAGCAATAATTTACAGAGCGCCGCCCGCTGCAATTCACCGCCCGAGAGGTCGAACGGATGCCGGTCCAGCAGCCCGGTCAGCTCCAGCTTTTCCGCCCACGCGCGCGCATCTGTCTCTGTTCCAACCTCTAATAAGTCGGATAACACATCGTCCTGCGTAAAAAGCGCCTGCGGGCGCTGCGGGAGCATGGCAAGGCGGCAGTATTTCTGGAGCCTGATCTTCCCGCGCTGCGGCTTTGCCGTTCCGATCAGGCAGGACAGCAGCGTCGTTTTGCCCGCGCCGTTGCCGCCGAGCAGGCACAGATGATCCTTTTTATATAGCTGCAATTCTGCACCGCGCAGAACATCCGGCTCTGTGGAGGCGTAGCGCATCCAGATCTCCTTGCAGGAAAGCACCGGCTTGTCCTCGCGCTCTTCGTCCTTCTTTTCTTCCGCTTTTTCCTGCGGCTTTGGTGCGCCGAGAACGGTTTTTAAGTATCCGCGTGCCTGTCGTACGCTCAAGGGAATGGGGTCCGCGCCAAGCTCGCCGCAGATGCGCACCGGGGCAGGAAGTCCATAATACAGGCGTTCCTTTTCGGCCTCGAGCGCAAGCTGTGCGGCGATCTTCGCGGGCGCGCCGTCGATGCGGAGCTTTCCGCCGTCCATGACCAGCACCCGGTCGCAGACGGGAAAGACCGCGTCCAGCCGGTGTTCGGTCAGCAGCACCGCAACGCCCAGTTCGCGGTTGATGCGCTCAACGGTATCGAGTAGACTCCTTGCCGCTAGCGGGTCCAGCATACTCGTCGGCTCATCTAAAATGAGCAGCTTCGGGTTCATTGCCATCACAGACGCGAGATTCAGCATCTGCTTCTGCCCGCCCGATAATTCGCTCGTCTTCTTCCGGAACCACGTTTCCATTCCGAAAAACGCCGCCATCTCGGCGACCCGTCTTCGGATGACCTTCGTCGGAAGAGCAAGATTTTCCAGCCCGAACGCCAGCTCGTGCCACACAAAATCCGTCACGATCTGATCCTC
>DPCD01000117.1:1517-2711 GCA_003516765.1 Clostridiales bacterium
TTCTGCTGGACATAGCCGATTTCCGTGAACGCCATCTCTGCGTCCAACATATCGACTGGTGTATTTTGATAGAAAACCTTTCCTGCGCGGCTGCCCGCCGGGCGAAGCTCCCGTTTTGCCTGTTTTAATAAGGTGGTCTTGCCGCAGCCCGAAGGACCGCAGAGAACCAGATATTCTCCCTCCGCCATCTCGAAACTCACATCCTGCAAGGTGCGGCGCGTGGCGTAGGGGTACGCGAAGCTCAATCCGTCAAACCGCAGCAGCGCCATGTCAGCTTCTCCTTCATTTCCAGAATTGAGGGGAATAACGCAAGAACAGCGAACGCGATATAAAGTACCGCGCCGCTTACACCGGTAAAGACCGCATCCATGCGGGGATAGAACTCCATCGTGCCGTGCCCGAAAACGCGCCCCAGCACGCAGATGCCGGCAAGCGCGAGAATCAGTCCCAGCACGGCGGCGTCGCGGCTGTCAAAGACGAACAGGTGAAACGTCGTGCGGCGTTTTACGCCGTAGCCCCGCGCTTTCATGGAGTCCGCCGTCTGCACGGCGTTTTCCATGCTCCACGTTAAAAGCGCCGATAAATTCCGGTTTGCCGCGTGGAGCCTTGGAAGAAGGCGCTTGTTTTCCGGCAGCAGCATTTTCTGCGCCGTGCGGATCTGCGCGCTGCGCTCCTGTAGTCTCGGGATAAGCCCCAGCGTCATGGTGATGAGCAGCGCGGTATTGGGGGCGATCTGCCCGAATAAGAACAGGAATTTATCTGAGGTCATGACCGCCTGATAGCAGGTGAACCAGAAGATCACCGCGCTAAGTGACGCAGCAGACACGAGTCCATAGCAGACGGCTTCTAACGTAAACCACTGGTCAAAGAGCATACACAGCATGGTCACGCCCCGGTGGTTAAACAGCGGGTTCGCGATGGCGATGAGCAGAAACATGGGCAGAACGAAGCGGCTGGTCATAGCTACGCTTCGCCAGCCGCAGAGCTGCGCGGAAAAAAGCACCGCGCCAGCAAGAGAAAGCGCCGCCATCACAGGGTGAAAGCACACCAGCGTCAGCGCAAGCACCGCTGCGAAATATAAAAAGCTGACTGCCGGGTGCAGGCCACCAAAAAAGCGCATTCTCATTCGTTTTCCTTCATCCATTCATCCGACGCCATCCAGTCCTGACCGAGATCGCGTCCGAGGTTACAGGT
>DPCD01000070.1:0-2089 GCA_003516765.1 Clostridiales bacterium
CAGACCAGACGCTCGGAGTTCTGTGCCATCTCAAGACCGGAGACGCCGACACCGCCAGCGTTGACAGCCTTCGAAGGAGCAACGATCATGTGCTTCTGCTCGCGCAGGAAGTTCAGAGCATCGTTCGTGGTGGGCATGTTGGCAACTTCGATGTAGTACTTGACGCCGGACTTTGCGATCTTTTCGGCAGACTCCATCTTGACGTCGTTCTGCATCGCAGCGGGCATGTAAACGTCAACGTCCTTGACGCCCCAGCACTTTTCGCCGGGAACGAACTCGACGCCGAACTTGTCAGCATACGGCTTGCAGTGCATCGGGTCCTTGGCACGCATCTCAAGGATGAAGTTGAGCTTTTCGTCGGTGATGACGCCGTCCGGATCATGGACATAGCCGTCGGGACCTGCGAAGTAGGTGACCTTGGCGCCGAGCATGGCAGCCTTCTTCATGATGCCCCAGCCCACGTTGCCGTAGCCGGAAATGGCAATGCGCTTGCCCTCGATGGTGTCGTTCTCGTGCTTCAGGACTTCCTGGAGATAGTAGACAGCGCCGTAGCCCGTGGCTTCCGGACGGATCAGGGAGCCGCCGTAGCTCATGCCCTTGCCGGTGAGAACGCCGTTCTCCCACACGCCCTTCAGGCGGCGATACTGGCCGTACAGGTAGCCGATCTCGCGGCCGCCAACGCCCATGTCACCAGCGGGAACGTCGATGTCGGGCCCGATGTAACGGTAAAGAGCGGTCATGAAGCTCTGGCAGAATCTCTGGACTTCTGCGTCGGACTTGCCGGCGGGGTCGAAGTCGGAGCCGCCCTTGGCGCCGCCCATGGGAAGACCGGTCAGGGAGTTCTTAAAGGTCTGCTCGAAGCCGAGGAACTTGATAACGCCTTCGTAGACGTTCTTCTGGAAACGAAGACCGCCCTTGTACGGGCCGATCGCGCCGTTGAACTGGCAGCGCCAGCCGCGGTTGGTGTGATATTCACCCTTGTCGTCCATCCAGCAGACGCGGAACGTGAACATACGCTCGGGCTCGACCATTCTCTTCAGCAGGTCGACCTTCTCGTACTCGGGATGCGCGTCCATGATCGGGGAGATGGAAGACAGAACTTCCTCAACGGTCTGAACGAATTCAGGCTCGCCTCCGTGGGTTGTTTTGACATAATCGATGACACTGGCTACATAAGCATTCATTGTTGGTAAATCCTCCTCAAAAATTAAGTCTTAAGGCTGTCGGATTATGCAGTTTGACTAGAAATATATTACCGCATTTTTTTCCAAATTACAAGCGCGGCGTTTCGAAAAAAGGACGAAAATCAGGCTTTGAAATTGGTGATAATGTCAACAATTTCTGCGCCGATGCGCTTCTGTGCCTCGACAGTCGCTGCACCGATGTGCGGCGTGCAGGAAACCATCGGATGGCAGTACAGCGCGTGGTTCTTTGCGGGCTCCTCTGCGTAAACATCCAAACCTGCTGCGCGGACCTTACCGGACTCGAGCGCGGCAAGCAGCGCGTCCTCGTCGACATTGGTTCCGCGGGAGGTGTTGATGATCACAACGCCGTCTTTCATCTTGGAGATGCGGTCTGCGTTAATCAGAGCGCCGCCGTCGACTGCCGGAGCGTGGACAGAGATGAAGTCGGACTTTTCCAGCAGCTCGTCCATTTCCACGTACGGAATGCCAAGCTTCTCTTCGATGCCGGGGATGTGGAAGATATCAAAAGCGATGACGGTCATGCCGATTGCCTTCGCCATGACGCCGAGGTGCTGACCGATGCGGCCGAAGCCCACGATGCCGAGGGTCTTGCCCTTGAGCTCGATGCCCTTGCCGTACGCCTTCTTTTCCCACTTGTCCTCGCGCATGGTGTGACCGGCGATGGAGATGTAGCGCGAGCAGGAGAACATGTGCGCCATGGCAAGCTCAGCCACGGACTCGGACGATGCTCTCGGCGTGTTCTTGACGGTGATGCCGGCTTCTTCGGCGTACTTTACATCGATGTTGTCAACGCCCACGCCGCCGCGGATGATGAGCTTGAGCTTGCCGCCCTTGGCTTCGTCGATGTGGTTTGCGCGCACCTTGGTCTTGGAGCGGACGACGAC
>DPCD01000070.1:2390-2658 GCA_003516765.1 Clostridiales bacterium
TCCATTCCATCGGTAACGAGAATGCGCATGATAAACTCTCCTTATTTTCTGTAGTTATGGGTTTTTTGTGTCAAACAAGGCGCGACAGATTTGCCGCGCCTTGTGAGGTTGCGGAAGCGCTGATTCAATCAGTCGGGGATTTGTTCAGAGATTCCGTGCATTATTTGCCGTAGTTTGCTTCGAAGTTCTTCAGGAACTCGACGAGCGCCTCGACGCCTTCCTTCGGCATCGCATTGTAGATGGATGCGCGCAGACCGCCGACGGACTT
>DPCD01000072.1:0-4865 GCA_003516765.1 Clostridiales bacterium
CTGGAAGGACTACTGCAAGAAGTGGCTGCTGAGCCTCGGCATCAAGGAAGAGAACCTGCGCCTGCGCGACCATGAGCCGGCAGAGCTCGCGTTCTACTCCCGTGCCACGACCGACATCGAATACGCCTTCCCGTTCACCGACTGGGGCGAGCTCTGGGGCATTGCCGACCGCACGAACTATGACCTCGGCCGTCATCAGGAAGCATCCGGCAAGAGCCTGGAATACTTTGACCCCGAGACGAACGAGCACTATATCCCCTACGTCATTGAGCCGTCGCTCGGCTGCGACCGTGTGGCGCTGGCATTTTTGTGCGAGGCGTATGACGAAGAGCATCTCGTCGACAGCAAGGGCAAGGAGGATGTTCGCACGGTGCTGCATCTGCATCCGTTCCTCGCGCCCTACAAGGCGGCGGTTCTGCCGCTTTCCAAGAAGCTCTCCGAGCCTGCCCGCAAGATCTGCGAGGATCTGAGCAAGGAGTTCATGATCGACTTCGACGACTCCGGCTCCATCGGCAAGCGCTATCGCCGCGAGGACGAAATCGGCACGCCCTACTGCATCACCGTCGACTTCGCGACCGTGGGCGACGAGAACACCCCCGCCGACAACGCCGTCACCATCCGCGACCGCGACACCATGGAGCAGGTCCGTGTGCCCATTGCGGAGCTGAAAAACTGGCTGCGCGAAAAAGTTGCCTTCTGATACCGAATTTCACCCGGAACCGGATTTTTCCCGGCTCCGGGTTGTTTTTCACAAAAAAACAGGTTTCTTTTGGCGCTTTCCACAAGAAAAACTCCGCTCGTCCGGTAGAAATTTCCGCGCGTATCCTGTATAATAAAGTTATCTATCCTCTGCGCAGGCTTTTCCTGCGCAGACGGCAACTTGCCTGTCGCAAAGGGCTTTTGCGGCAAACAAAGGAGTGAAATAAATTGGCGGAATCGGAATATGTCATTGAGATGCTGAATATCACGAAGGAATTTCCCGGCATCCGCGCCAATGACAACATCACCCTCCAGCTCAAGCGAGGGGAAATTCACGCGCTGCTCGGCGAAAACGGCGCCGGCAAGTCGACGCTGATGAGCGTGCTCTTTGGGCTCTATCAGCCGGAGAGCGGCGTGATCAAAAAGAACGGACAGGTCGTCAAAATCAGCGACCCCAACGATGCCAATGACCTCAACATCGGCATGGTCCACCAGCACTTCAAGCTGGTCGAGTGCTTCTCGGTGCTGGACAATATCATTCTCGGTGTGGAGCCGAACAAGGCAGGCTTCCTGCAAAAGAAGCAGGCGCGCGAGAAGGTCGTCGCCCTGTCGCAGCGCTACGGTCTGCGCGTTGACCCGGACGCGAAGGTCGAAGACATTTCCGTCGGCATGCAGCAGAGAACCGAGATTCTCAAAATGCTCTACCGCGACAATGAAATCCTGATCTTCGACGAGCCGACGGCGGTTCTCACGCCGCAGGAAATCGACGAGCTGATGCAGATCATGAAGAATCTCGCTGCGGAAGGCAAATCCATCCTTTTCATCTCGCACAAGCTGGCGGAGATTATGGCGGTTGCAGACCGCTGCACAGTCCTTCGCAAGGGCAAGTGCATCGGCACGGTCAACACCGCCGAGACGACGATGGAGGAGCTTTCTTCCATGATGGTCGGCAGGCAGGTCAACTTCAAGGTCGACAAAAAGGACGCGCAGCCCGGCGAGGTCGTGCTGGACGTGCAGGGGCTGACGGTTCCTTCGAAGCTCCACAAGAACAACGCCGTCAAAAATGTCAATTTGCAGGTCCGCCGGGGCGAGATCGTCTGCCTCGCGGGCATCGAAGGAAACGGTCAGACGGAGTTTGTCTACGCGCTGACGGGGCTTGAAAAGCAGTCGGCAGGCACAATTCGCCTCTGCGGCAAGGACGTGTCGCACGCGCCGATCCGCCAGCGCTCGAAAGACGGCATGAGCCACATCCCCGAGGACCGGCACAAGCACGGTCTCGTTCTGGACTTCACATTGGAGCAGAACATGGTCCTCCAGCGCTACTGGCAGCCGGAGTTCCAGAAAAACGGCTTCATCAACTTCCCCGCCGTGCGGCAGTATTCCGACCGGCTGATCGAGCAGTACGACGTGCGCTCGGGTCAGGGCTCGGCGACCATTGTGCGCAGCATGTCCGGCGGCAACCAGCAGAAGGCAATCGTCGCGCGCGAGATCGACAAAGACCCCAAGCTGCTGGTGGCTGTTCAGCCTACCCGCGGCCTTGATGTCGGTGCCATCGAATACATCCACAGACAGATCGTCGCCGAGCGCGACAAGGGCAAGGCGGTCCTGCTGGTCAGCCTCGAGCTGGATGAGGTCATGAACCTGTCCGACCGCATCCTCGTTATGTACGAGGGCGAGATCGTCGGCGAGTTCGACCCCAAAAACGTGACCGTCGAGGAGTTGGGTCTCTACATGGCGGGCGCAAAGCGGATGTAAGGAGGATTGGACATGAAAAAGAAAACACTGCTGCAGTCCTCCGGCTTTGTGACGCTGTTTGCAAGTCTGGTCTGCATCGCAATCGGTCTGCTGTTCGGTTTTCTGGTTCTGCTGCTGCTCGGCGGCGACAAAGCATTCTCCGACGGCTTCAAGCAGATTCTGCTCGGCGGCTTTTACATGATGCCCTCCGGCATCGGCAAGGAAATCGTGACGGCGGCGCCGCTCATCATGTGCGGTCTTTCGGTCGCCTTCGCGTTCAAGACGGGTCTTTTCAACATCGGCGCGGCAGGGCAGTATACGCTTGGCGCGTTCGGCGGGCTCGTGTTTGCGCTGCTGCTGCATGCGCCGTGGTGGGTGTGCCTGCTCGCCTCGACCGTGTTCGGCGCGATCTGGGGCGCCATTCCCGGCATCTTCAAGGCTTACCTGAACGTCAATGAGGTCATCACCGCGATCATGTTCAACTGGATCGGTCTTTACGGCTGCAACACGATCATGTATGGAAGAGGCACGGGCGCGATGTACAACGCCAAGCAGTCGAAGACCTTCGCCGTCACGGGAGACAGCCTCATTCCCTCGAAGCTCTTCGGCTGGGACATGACCGAAACGTTCGGCTACAAGTCCTGCACGATTGCAATCTTCCTCGCGATTCTCGTTGCGATTCTTCTTTACGTCGTCATCAACAAGACGACCTTCGGCTATGAGCTCAAAGCCTGCGGCTGCAACAAGAACGCGGCAAAATACGCAGGCATCGACGAAAAGCGCAGCATCATCCTCTCGATGATCATTGCCGGTGCGCTCGCCGGCTTCGGCGCGGGGCTTTATTATCTGTCCGGCGCGGCGCAGTGGATTCCGGGCGACTCGACGGCGCTGCCGTCTGAGGGCTTCGACGGCATTTCGGTGGCGCTGCTTGCCTCGTCCGACCCGATTGCGGCAATCTTCTCGGCAATTTTCATCTCGCACATCTCCACCGGCGGCGGCTTTATGAACGCCTCTTTGTTCCCGCCCGAGATTGCGGATATCATCTCCGGCATCATCATTTACCTGTGCGCGTTCTCGCTGCTGTTCAAAAACCTCATCGTCACGCTCTTCACGGGCAAGCACAAAAAGGCGCCGGAGCCTGCGAAGACAGATGCGAAAAAGCCTGACGGAAAGGAGGTGCAGTAAGATGTTTCTGATGCTCAAATACGCCCTGCTTTCGGCAACGGTTCTGATGCTGGTCGCGCTCGGCGGCTGCTTCTCGGAGCATTCGGGCGTCATCAACCTCGCGCTCGAGGGCATTATGGTCATCGGCGGTCTGGTCGGCACGATGGCGCTGAACCTGCTGCCTGCCGACATGCTGCCGGTGTGGAAGGTCGTCATTTCGATCTGCCTTGCCGCGGTGTCCGGCATAGCATACTCGTCGCTGCTCGCCTTCTCCGCCATCAACCTCAAGGCGGACCAGACCATCGGCGGCACGGCGCTGAACCTTTTGTCCACAGCGATCGCCCTTGTGGTGGTCAAGCGCTACAACGGCACGCAGTCGGCAAAGCTGAGCTACGACAATTCCCCGTTCATCTTCCAGGTCGGTCCTCTGACGCTCAACGTGTTTCTGATTATCGGTCTGGTGCTGCTGGCGGTCTCGATCGTCCTGCTCTACAAGACGCGCTTCGGTCTTCGTCTGCAGGCTTGCGGCGAGCATCCGCAGGCGGCAGGCTCGGTCGGCATCAACGTCTACAAGATGCGCTGGGCGGGCGTTCTGATCTCCGGCTTCCTCGCCGGCATCGGCGGCTTTGCTTACATTGTCCCCGCGGTTCAGACGTGGAACTTTGAGGTCGGCGTCGCAGGTATGGGCTTCCTTGCCCTCGCGGTCATGATCTTCGGTCAGTGGAAGCCCGGAAAGATTGCCCTGGCCGCCATCTTCTTCGCGATCTTCAAGTCGCTGGCAAACATCTATGACTCCATCGGCTGGCTCAGTGCGCTGCACCTGACGAAGGAGCTTTACAACATGATGCCGTTCGCGGCGTCCATGATCATCCTCGCCTTCACCTCCAAGCGCTCGCGCGCACCGAAGGCAGAGGGTATTCCCTATGACAAGGGACAACGATAAGCATCAAGCATGGAAACCGGCAAAGCCGGTTTCCATGCTTGAAAGAATTTGCAGCCTGCTGCAGCGCAAAGTTTTGGCAGCTTCGCTGCCAAAATTCACGTTTGCAGGCTGAGAAGAATTTTTCGCCACGCACAGGTCGCGGCGAAAAATGATTTTAAATTTTTTTGCGCCTGCGGGCGCAAAACTCTGCGAGGCATAATTCTGCGAGGCAAGTCGCAGCGTGCAAAGGAGCATTTTCTATGAGAATGGTTGATTTGATTGAAAAAAAGCGCGATGGGGGCGTGTTATCCGACGAGGAAATCCGCTTCATCATTGACGGCTTTAC
>DPCD01000072.1:5144-5298 GCA_003516765.1 Clostridiales bacterium
CGCTTCATCATTGACGGCTTTACAAAAGGCGAAATTCCCGACTACCAGATGTCCGCGTGGGCAATGGCAGTTTTCTACAAGGGCATGACCGACCACGAAACGGCGGTCCTGACCGACGCCATGATGCGCTCGGGCGACACGATCGATCTGTCGC
>DPCD01000072.1:5523-7394 GCA_003516765.1 Clostridiales bacterium
GACAAGCACTCCACCGGCGGCGTGGGCGACAAGACGACGCTGATTCTGGCGCCGATTGTCTCGAGCCTCGGCGGCAAGATGGCAAAAATGTCCGGGCGCGGGCTCGGTCACACGGGCGGCACGGTCGATAAGCTCGAATCCATCCCCGGCTACAAAACGACGCTCACGGCAGAGCAGTTCCTGCAGCAGGTAGAGCAGGTCGGCGTTGCGGTCATCGGGCAGTCCGGCAATCTGACGCCGGCAGATAAAAAGCTCTACGCGCTGCGCGATGTGACGGCGACGGTCGACTCGCTGCCGCTCATCACGTCGTCCATCATGTCCAAAAAGCTCGCGGCAGGCTCGCATTCGATTGTTCTCGATGTGAAGGTCGGCTCGGGCGCGTTCATGAAGACGCTGGACGACGCGCGGAAGCTGGCGGAAAATATGGTCGCCATCGGCAAAGCGTGCGGGCGCAACGTGCGCGCAGTGCTTTCCAACATGGACGTGCCGCTCGGCATGGCAATCGGCAACGCGCTCGAGGTGCAGGAGGCGGCGGAGATTCTGCAGGGCCGCGGCTGCGAGGACCTGCGCGGCGTGTGCATGACGCTGGCAGCCAACATGGTCGAGCTCTGCAACGGCTGGGACGAAGATTTTGCAAAGCAGCAGGTGCATGAGGCGGTCGCCTCCGGAAAGGCGTTCGAGCAGATGAAGCGCTGGATTTCCGCGCAGGGCGGTGACGCCTCCGTTCTCGACGACTTTTCGAAGCTGCCGCAGGCGTCGATCGTTCACGAAATTCTTGCCCCGCACGACGGCTGGATTTCCCGCATGGACACGCAGAAGGTCGGAGAGGCGTCAAGCATCCTGGGCGCCGGGCGCATGACGAAGGAGGATACCATCGATTTTGCTGCCGGTATCGTGCTTTCCAAAAAGACCGGCGACTTTGCCAAAAAGGGCGACGTGCTTGCCATGCTCTACACCAACAAGCCCGAAACGGTGCCGGAAAGCGAGGCAATGTTCCTGCGCGCGCTATGCTGGAGCGAGGAGCAGCCCGCGCCGGAGACGCTGATTTTTGATATCATTCGATAAAGAGAAAGGAAAGAAGCTATGTCTGATGTGATCGTAATCGGCGTTGCCGGAGGCACCGGCAGCGGAAAAACCACGCTGGTCAAGGCGCTCGTCAATCGCTTCGGCGACAATATCACCGTCCTGAGCCACGACAACTACTATAAGCGCCACGACGAGCTGAGCTATGAAGAGCGCACGAAGCTCAACTACGACCATCCCGACGCCTTTGACACGGATATGATGATCGAGCATCTTCTGCAGCTCAAAAGCGGAACGGCAATCGAATGCCCGACCTACGACTACACGATTCACAACCGCGCGGAGGAAACAATCACCATTGAGCCGCGCAAGGTCATCGTCGTCGAGGGCATCCTGATTTTCGCAAGCAAGGTTCTTTGCGATCTGATGGACATCAAGATTTTTGTCGACGCGGATGCAGACGTGCGCCTTTGCCGGCGTATCCGCCGCGACGTCAAAAAACGCGGCAGAACGATCGATTCCGTCATTGACCAGTATCTGACGACGGTCAAGCCCATGCATGAGCAGTTCGTCGAGCCGAGCAAGAAAAATGCAAACCTGATCGTTCCCGAGGGCGGCAAGAATCTCATCGCGCTGGAAATGATCATCAACCGCATCCAGAAGCACATCGACATGGCATAAGACTTTTTCCGCGGGGCGCAAAGCGCCCCGCTTAAAACTGTCAAAAGAGCTGGCGCTTTTTTGACAAAAGGGACCGCGCCTCGACTGCGCGCATAATTTTTGTCCCGCATGGACAAAAATTCCACACTTGCGAGGCGAGAGGTATTTTTACCCGCAAGGAGTACGCG
>DPCD01000018.1:0-675 GCA_003516765.1 Clostridiales bacterium
TGGCACTGCCGCTGCGACTGCGGCGGGGAAATTGACGCGCCGCTGCATCAGCTTACGGCGGGCTATCGGAAAAGCTGCGGCTGTCTGAGCCATCCGCCTTTGAAGGACTATCTCGGCAAGCGGTTTTCCATGCTGACCGTGACCGGTTACGCAGGCAAAGAGGACGGGCAGCACCTGTGGCGCTGCAAATGCGACTGCGGGAAGGAAACGGTTGTACGCCAGACGAACCTGCAGAGCGGTAAGACAAAAAGCTGCGGCTGCTTGCAGGAAAAGCAGCTTCTGGAAAATCTCAAGCTCTGCGAGGGTACGTCCGTTACCATTCTGGAAGCTGGCAGACGGCGCTTGCGCCCCACCAACACCAGCGGCGTGACCGGCGTTTACCGGAACAGGCGCACCGGAAGATGGTGCGCGCAGATCACGTTCAAACGAAAAACGTATTATCTCGGTGTGTATGAAAAGAAAGACGATGCCATCCAGGCGCGAAAACGCGGCGAGGGATTGCACGAGAATTTTATCGCGTGGTACTACGCCACGCACCAATTGATAGAAGGAAGGCCATAGTCGTATGAGCGCAGAAACGCGCGGAATGACGCTGAAAGAATACTGCATCAGAAGCCGCCGCGCGGAGCTGCTGCAGCAATGGCACTACGCAAAAAATGATGGGCTGACCCCAGA
>DPCD01000018.1:846-1754 GCA_003516765.1 Clostridiales bacterium
CAAAATGATGGGCTGACCCCAGACGCAGCTACCTGCCACTCGCGGCAGAAGGTCTGGTGGATTGACCGGTTGGGGCATGAATGGCAGCAGGAGATCTACAGCCGCACGGCGCTCTGCAGGGGCTGCCCATTCTGCGCCGGACGGAAGGTTCTTGCGGGCTTTAACGATTTAGCCTCGACGCACCCTGCGCTGAGTGCGCAATGGGATCGGGAAAAAAACTTTGATCTGACGCCGCAGATGGTAATGGCCGGAAACAGCCGCAAAGTCTGGTGGCACTGTGAAAAGGGGCATAGCTGGCAGGCGACGATCTCCTCCCGCGCCTCCGGCTGCGGCTGCCCGGTCTGCGCGAACCGGAAAATCCTGCCCGGCTTCAATGATTTTGCTACAACCCATCCGGCGCTTGCTGCCGAGTGGCATCCAACAAAAAATGGCGACCTCACGCCGCAGAAAATCAGCTACGGCTACGACAAAAAGGTTTGGTGGCTCTGCACCAACGGTCACGAATGGCAGGCTGCCCCGAAAACGCGCGTCCGAATGGGCGCTGGCTGTCCGATCTGCGCAAACGATGTGGTGCAGGCAGGCTATAACGACCTTGCCACGCTGTTCCCCGCCGTCGCCGCCGAATGGCACCCAACAAAAAACGGAAACCTCACGCCGTCACAGGTCGTGTCCGGCAGCCATCAGACGGTCTGGTGGCGGTGCTCGCTTGGTCACGAATGGAGAGCAGAGATCGTGGACCGGACGCGGGGTACCAATGGCTGTCCGTACTGCGGAAACAAGAAAGTGCTGGCAGGCTTCAACGATCTTGCAAGCATCGAACCGGAAATTGCCGCTGAATGGCATCCGACGCTCAATGGTGCGCTCACGCCCGAAATGGTCACAGCAGGCAGCAACCGCAAGGTCTGGTG
>DPCD01000018.1:1949-12009 GCA_003516765.1 Clostridiales bacterium
GGCAGCAACCGCAAGGTCTGGTGGCTCTGTCCGGATGGGCATGTCTGGCGCACGGCGATCTCGAACCGCACGAATGCAAAGAAGCGCACCGGCTGCCCCGTCTGCGCCGGAAACGTCAGCCAGAAGCACCGACATCTGTCTTTTTCGTCGCAGACGGAATCGGAACGGAGGCGTGCATGAGACAGAGTTTCTTTGACTATTGCAGGCAATATCACAAGGATGCGCTGCTGCGCGAATGGGACACGGCGCACAATCTCCCAATGACGCCGCAGACGGTCACCTATGGCAGTCACAAATCCGCATGGTGGCGGTGCGAAAACGGTCATGAGTGGAAGGCGGCGATCTATACCAGAAGCGCCGGCGCCCGCTGCCCCTACTGCACAGGGCGAAAGGTGCTGGTTGGCTTCAACGATCTGGCGACACAGCATCCGGAGCTGGCGCGGCAGTGGGATTATAAGAAAAATGTGCCGCTTGTTCCGGCGGATGTCAGCGCCGGAAACCATAGACCCGTCTGGTGGCGCTGCGAAAAAGGACACAGCTGGCGCGCAAGCATCCATTCCCGTGCTTCCGGGTGCGGCTGTCCGGTCTGCGCCGGGAGGCAGATTCTCGTTGGAGAGAACGACCTTGCGACGGTGGATCCGGAGCTGGCACAGGAATGGGACACGACGCGCAACGGCAAGCTGACCCCGCAGGACGTTCTGCCGGGGACAGAGAAAAAGGTCTGGTGGGTCTGCGGGCATGGACACCACTGGCGGGCGGCGGTCTCTGCACGGACGAAAAGGCAAAGTGGCTGCCCATATTGTTCCGGAAAACTGGTGCTGCCCGGCTTCAACGATCTTGCGTCACAAAATCCGGTGCTTGCCGCGCAGTGGGACACGGAACGAAACGGAACGCTCACCCCGCAGCAGGTCACGCTGACCAGTAACCGCAAGGTGTGGTGGATCTGCGAGAAGGGCCACAGCTTTCAGACAGTGATTGCGTCCCGCGCAAACGGAACCGGCTGCCCGTACTGCACAAACAGAAAGGTGCTGGCAGGCTTCAATGATCTGGCGACCGTTGAGCCAAAAATAGCTTCCGAGTGGCACCCAACGCTCAATGGCGCACTTACGCCGGAGATGGTCACAGTGGGCAGCACAAAAAAGGTCTGGTGGGAATGTCCGTTGGGGCATGTCTGGAAGGCTGCCATCTATTCAAGAACCGGCGCAAAAAAATGCGGCTGCCCCATCTGCGCAGGAAAAAGAGCCTAATACGGCGATGAATCTTTTGGAGAGGAGCATTTTCCCTATGAAGCTGACGTTTGAAGAATTGCTGCAACGAAAACGCGAAGCGGTGCTGCGGAATAATACCTGTGAGCGTTGTGTGCTGTGTGGGAAGAAAACGGACGTTCCGATTGATCTTCCCATCGACCGGCGAGACTGCTACGTGGAAGGCAGCGGACAGCTCTGCCGCGATTGCTGGCGGCGCGTGTACGGAGAATAAAATACTGCCTGCCATTGGCGGGCTTCATATAGATATTTTTAATTTTGGAGGAACGCAAATTGAAGAAGCGAATTATATCCCTGCTTTTGTGTCTCTGCATGGTATTCTCGCTTTTGCCGACGGCGGTACTGGCTGCGAATGGCGAAGACCTGGATACTTCCGCAGGTTCCGGGCAGGTTACGCAGCAGAATTCAGAGAAGTCGGACGACCTGGCAGATCCGGATAATCAGGCAGGTCAGGATGACCAGGAAAATCCGGATGACCAGGAAAATCCGGATGACCAGGAAAATCCGGATGGCAGTGCGATTCCGGCAGTGGTGGCGGAAGGCGGCGAGGGTGCAACGACCACAGCAGTACCCGAATTGGTAAATCCGGCTACTGAGGGCACCAGCGGCGGTATCGACTGGAAGGTTGAGAACGGCACATTGACCATTTCTCCGTCCAGTAGCCCGGAAAGTGACTTCGCCAGAGGGCAAATGGTAGAGAACTATCAAACGCTTAGCAAAAAAGCTCCGGAGGACGCGGCATATATAGCTGCACTAACGGAAGCCGGATATAAGCAGAGTGAGAAAGGATACTTCTATTATCCGGGTACCGAGACATGGGTGTCCGATTCCCCGTGGAAATTCCTGAGTGAACAAATCACAAGCGTTGTAGTCGAGGATGGCGTTACCAGCATCGCTGCGCGTGCATTTAGACTGCCGAATGTGACCGAAGTTTCTATTCCGGCATCTGTAAAATCAATCGGTATTTTGGTCTTTGAAGCATGCGAGAATCTGACGATTGTCAACTGGACCGATAATTGGAAAGGTCATGCCCCCATGGCGTTCAACGGTTTCAGTAGATGCAGCAGTCTTGGCAACGGATATGAATTGACGGATTGGATGCCTGCGTGTTTCTATGTGAATGGGCAAAGTGATTCGATCGAAGGTACGCAGTTCACGGTTGATTTTGACAAGCTGAACAAGCGCTTGCGGAATGAGACTGCTACTTATCCGCGGGCTATGTTCCGCAGCGTGCCGAAGATTACTTCTGCAACCTTGACGAGTCAGCTGAATGTCGACTACATCTTTGAGTATTCGGGCATTCAGAGTGTAGCAATCGCGGATGACCAGGAAAACATTGCCATTGCGGCTTTCCGCGGGTGCAATGGTTTGACGTCTGTGACGATTCCGGCAAGTGTCACTACAATTCATACGCGAGCCTTTGCGGACAGCGGGTTAAGGAATATCACTTTTTCCGGTTCAACCAGCCCGACCTTTGGTTCTTTTGCGTTTGAAAATGTTACGCTCGAATCGTTGACTCTAAACGAAAGCATGAGCGTAACAGAGGCTACAAAGATCATCGGAGAACTTGCGAAGGAAGGGGCAATTACAGATAGCACAATGATTACCCCAGCAAAATTCGCAAATTATAAGGCAGAAGATGTTGTGGTTGACGGTAAAGAGGGCGAAGCGATCAACCGTCAGAGCTATCCTTTTGTAAAGAACCTTACAATTAACGGTGCATATGCCTCTGCTGCCAGCGCCTTTGGCAATAGCAACTGGGGACAGGAAACGTTAGAGAGCTTGACCATCCAGGCATCGGGCGAGGATGTGACCATCAATGCCACGGCGTTTCTGCGGACACCGCTGAAGTCTGTTAAAATTGAAGCAAAGAAGCTGACATTTACTGGTGATGCAGCATTCCTGAACACCATGCTTCTCACCCACATAGACTTGACGGGCGTTGACGAAATTACTCTCGGTGCAGGTGGCAGTCGCACCTTTGCCATTGGTACATATAACACCGGAGGTCTTTCCGCACCGACCAGATATGTGTATTTCAAAGATGCAGCCGCTCGCAGCGCAATGAGCAGCCAATTCGGTGGGAATACAAATACATATTATCTGGTAACAAACGGCGGAAGTGTAGATGCAACGAAAACCGGTTTCGACGCTGTGTACTGCGCGGGTTATACCGCCGAGTGGTATGAGACGGAAGACTTTTCTGGGACTCCATATACAGGAACGCCGGAAAAGGGAAAGACCTACTATGCTAAATGGATAGAGCATATCCCCGAGCGTCCCATAATCCACTACGAGCTGGTTCAGGATTTTAACTATAAAGGAACTGGTTCTACCACGTGGACACAAACGGCAAGCACGGCGACGGATCCCTATACGTTCAATGTTTTAACCGGTCAGGATGGTGATCCGAAGCGCGAGAACTACAAGTTCCTTGGCTGGGCTGACGAGCCGACTGCTAAGGCAGCGAAGTATCAGGCCGGCGACGAGATTGGGCTGACCAGGGAGAATCCCACGAAGACCATCTACGCAGTCTGGACACCGTGCAATCACAGCTATGGGTGGGTCGACAACGGCGACGGCACGCATAGCGAAAAGTGCACCGAGTGCGACCACAAGAAGGACGAAAAAGAAGATCACTATGACAACGACAGCAACGGCAAGTGCGACGCATGCGGCGCTGATATGCCGACTCCGCCGACGGATGTTCCCGAGCTTCCCGGCGAGAAAGAGAAGATCGCCGGCAGCTTCTACTTCACGTGCGAAACGGAAGTGCAGCATTATGTGAAGACGTATGTGGTTGCGCTGCAAATCAGAGACGGCTACACGATTCTGAACAGAGAGCAGGGCGCACAGAAGGACGAGAAGGGTTACTATTTTGACCTCCAAGTCAACGCGACGCCGTATCTGTCGGAATATAACACACAGTCCGACAAGGAACACACGATTTGCGAAGGCGAGACGAACCCCTTCACTATCCGGTTCCACTATGTGGAGAAGGTTTGGGTGCAGGATACCAAGCCGACGGTCAAGGTCGAGTGCAACGGCACGCAGCCGGAGACTCCGCCCACGAAGCCCGGAGTGCTGGAAGGCGGCGTCACCTTCGAATGCGAGAACGTTGATAAGGCGCATGCAGAGCGCCCTTCGACTACATATACCATCCAGCCTAGTGATTATGATTCCATCAGCGAAGTGCAGTACGACGCAGAAAAGAACCAGTATTATGTTCTTGCTGACGTGACGCTTAATAGCACGTACTACCTGAATTTGTATAACAACTGGACTGGCGCTACGCACAGAATCAGTGACGGCCAGTCTCTGACGCTGACCAGTATCCGCTTCAACTATGAAAAGAGCACCGCTCCGGGCGGCGTCGCAAGCTGGAAGCAGGAGGGTGCCAAGCCGGTCGTCGAGGTCACCTGCGCAGCAGAACTGATCCCGGTCGAGCTTGTAATCTACCGCAACGGCGACACGTTGACGCCTTACAAGACGGTCAGGGGCGCAAATGTGGCAAAGGGAACAGAAATTAAGGCGGCCGACTACCCCATCGAGAACTACTACGACGGAACGAACAGCGGCGGCAAGTATGACTTCTACGGCTGGTACGACGACGGCCTGTGGAACATCTACAAGCAGGATCTCACGAAGCAGCTCGATGGTCTTACCACGAAAACCGTCAACGGCTGGACGAACCTCAAGTGCATGGTCTATGACTATGAGAATGTTGTTTACTACATGTCCGACGCAGACCGCGTTGCTGACAACCGCTTGTTTGCGACCACGGCCCGCAAGGGTGCGGCTCTGCCCACCGCAGACGCTCCCACCGCGACTCGTCCCGGCTACACCTTCAAGTTCTGGAGCCGCGAGGGCCAAAGCACCGATGTCAGCGGCCAGAAGGTAAACGGCTGGACGAACCTCGTCGCCAACTGGGAGAAGATCCCCGACCCCACCAAGGAGAACATCGAATTCAATGGCAAAGATACGGTGTATGTCAAGTGCGACATCTATGGCACACACGCTAAGTTAATTGCCTACGACCAGGGCGAGTATGATATCGTGCCCACGAGCGATACGACCGCGAATCTGGTCTTCAAGTCCGCAAGCTATCTCGCGGCTTCCAAGTATGCCGACGACCACGCGCTGGCTGCTGTAAGCGATCCGGAGGTTTCGACGCAGATCGAGTTTAAGGACGGCAAGTGGCAGCAGCTCAAGAACGGTCCCACCGTGCATGTGCTCTGCAAGGTGACGCTGACCTACGACGCGAACGCACCCGAGGGCGTAACGGTCAGAAACATGCCCGACCCCCTCAAGGTGACGCAGACACTCGACGCGGGCAGCACGACGACCTTCTATCTCAGCAATAACATTCCGGAGCGCGATGGCTACGTGTTTATCGGCTGGACTTCCGATACGACTCTGGACGTTCCCACCATTCCCGTCGAATGGAAGACCGAGAACAACGGAGCAAACTGGAAGACCACGACCGGCTACCCCGGCTACACGCTCTACGCTGTCTGGCAGAAGCTTACGCCGGTCTACGCTTACATGCAGCTGACGCACAAGGGCACGGCGCTTACCAGCAAGGACGCGAAGATCACCGCCGCGCTGAAAGACCTCGGCTTCGAAGAAGGCTTCAATCTGGGCAAAAAATACGTCACGATCGGCAAGACCGAGACGGACAAGACTGATCTGAACGACGTTTCCAAGCAGGTCACGGACGAGATCGATGACGGCACGTTTGCGGCCTACGAGATGGTTCACGCCACAAAGGCAGTGCTGGCCAAGATCGACTGGAACGAGCTGAAGCTCGTTGACGACGCGGAGCACAAGGGCTACAAGGAAGACGGCAAAATCGAAGGCTACCATCTCAACGGCACGCTTTCGTTCTGCGACGTCCAGTTTAAGCCCAATGGCGACAACGTCAAAAACATGCCCGCGGATGTGTACCATCTGCAATACACTGACATCGCCCTGGCCACGCCGACCCGCGAAGGCTACACCTTCAAGGGCTGGAGCGTTCAGGAAGATAAGCCTACCGCCCTCGATGCTTCCAACGGCGCAGGAACGCTGGTTAAGGATTCGTTCTATGTCCGCAACGACACCATCTTCACCGCACAGTGGGTACCGGAAATCTACACCATCACCTACGAATACAACGACAAGGACATCACGAATAAGACGCAGCTTCAGCCCAAGAATCCGAACAGCTACACGATCGAAGATGCTATTACCCTGAAGCCCATCGAGGCGGCAGGCGAGCACGGCAAGCAGTTCGTGAAGTGGCGCTGCGATCTGAACAAGGACGGCGTCGCTGAGACGATCACCGAGATCCCGAAGGGCACGACCGGCAACCTGACCATCTCCGCTCACTGGAACTACCCCGTCAACTACACCGTCTTCGACAAGAACGGCGATAAGATCGACAGGCTCAGCAACACGGAATACGTCTTTGAGGATGTTCTTAGAAGCGAGGAGGGCTACAAGCTCACCGCTCTTACACAGGACGGCTACACCTTCGACGGCTGGTATCAGGACGATGATGACCTTGGCAAGACAGAGAAGCTCATCAAAGATCAGACGCTCAAAGGCGCTAAGAAATGGGAACTCTACGGCAAGCTGACTCCCAATGAGTACACCGTCACCTTCGACCCCAACGCTGAAGGCGCGTCGGTTGCCCCGACGAGCCAGCTCGTCACCTTTGACGCGGCTTACGGCGAACTGCCGACCCCGACTCGTGAGGGCTATACCTTTGAGGGCTGGTATCTGAGCAAAACAGAGTTCACGGATGCCAACAAGGTCGAAGCAACGACAATTGTTAAGACCCCTGGCGATCATATGCTGTATGCCAACTGGGCGGCGAACACCTACACCGTCACTTTCAACCCCAACGCTGACGACGCTACGGTTGCCCCGACGAGCCAGCTCGTCACCTTTGATGCCGCTTACGGCGAACTGCCGACCCCGACCCGCGAGAACTACAGATTCGTGGGCTGGTACCTGAACGGTGTCAGAGTCACAAAGGACACCATTGTAAAGACTGCTGCCAACCATACGCTGCTTGCAGGCTGGAGCCGCAGCTATTACGCCCTGACGATCAACTACGTTGATAGGAATGGCAAGAAGCTGGAAAAGAGCTACGAAGCAAGTGTTGCACTGGGTGCTGATTTCAGTGTAACGTCTCCGGTTGTCAAGGGCTACAAGCTTAGAGACAAGGACGACGCGGTGATTGAAGGCACCATGACCGCGGAGGGCTACACCTACGATGTTGTCTACATCAAGAAGAGCTCCGGCGGTTCCGGCGTTCAGATTGAGTCTCCCAACAAGCCGAAACAGGACAATTCTCTGAAGTTCAACATGGACGACCACTTTGCCTATGTCAACGGCTATCCCGATGGCACGGTAAAGCCCACCGGCGATGTGACGCGCGCGGAAGTTGCAGCAATTCTCTATCGCGTCATGGACGCAGATTGTGTCAAGACGTATGAAACGACCAGATGCTCGTTCAGCGATGTTGTCCGCGGCGACTGGTTCAACCTCTACGTTGCAACGCTTGAAAACGCCGGCGTGATCGTCGACACCAGAACGAACGGCAAGTTCCGTCCGAATGAGGCAATCACGCGCGCAGAGCTTGCTGCAATGCTGGCGCAGTTTGCGGACATCAAGAGTGCTGCAAACTCCTTCAACGATGTCTCCGCAAGACACTGGGCATCTGATGAAATCGCTGTCTGCGCAAAGATGGGCTGGATCAACGGCTATCCCGACGGCTCGTTCCGTCCCGACGCAACGATCACCCGCGCCGAAATGATGGCGATGATCAACCGCGCATTGGGCCGCACACCGAAGTCGGCAGACGATCTGCTGTCCGGCATGAAGACCTGGCGCGACAATGCGAACGTGAACGCATGGTACTACCTCGACGTGCAGGAGGCCACCAACGACCACACCTACACCAAGTCCGGTACCCATGAGACCTGGAAGAAGCTTCTGTAATCAAAAGCGTCTGACAGAAAACAGCATACCCTCAAGGGGCGGCGAAAGCCGCCCCTTTTGCTGCCCAAACGCAGAAACCAAAAGCGCCCCGCTACCGAGTCCGGTAACGGAGCGCTTGCGTATTTGAAAAGGGAACCTGCGGTTACTGCGGACGATCCTCCCATGACTGATTCAGAGCGGCAATCAGGTCACTCGGATGCTGATAGCAACGGTGATCATAGACGAAACGCGCGTCTGTCCGATAATCGATTTCAATCGTGTATGGCGCTTTCAGCGGGCGGACGGAGAAGGCTTCCGGTGCGGATACAAACCTGCGCGCAGCCTTGCGGGCACCTTCGTAAATCCGGCGGCGCGCCTCCAACGGGTGCAAATGGATCGCCGCTGTGTTGCGCTCGCGATATTCCTTTGTCGGGCATTCCCTGCCGCTTCCGGGAATTACGCCCTCCTTGACGCTGACGGTGATCATTTCCGGGCAAAGCGCCGCGGCTTCCTTGCAAAATGCCAGATCCCCGCTGCCAAAAATGGGCTGGATGCCCATGACAACGCCCATAAAAACGCTCATACCGAATTCGCCTACCGAGATACCGTTGATGCGCTGATCGACTATGCGTATGGAGCTGGTATGCGCCAGATGCGCAAAGGGCGTACCGGCTTTCGCGTGCTGCCCGACCCATGCGACCGCGTCGAAATCGGGTGTCATGCCCAGCGGGTACTGCCGCCGAAATGGCGCAGACCTTCCAGGACTATACCGGCCGCGGTTTCTACTCGATGAGCTCCAACGAGGACTATCCCACCGCAGCAGAGCTGATCGACTATGCGTATGGCCGCTACAACATCCACGCCTATACGATCGAGGTATACAGCCCCGGCAAGTCGGAAGACGGCGATATCAGCAGATGCAAGTGGGAAAACACGATGCCCGAAGCAAAGTGGGTCTTCTACTCCCGCGACGAGATCCGCGACACGCTCGGGCTGGATCCGGACGCGATCACGGACGCAGATGGCGTGGGCCTTGCAGAGGGCGAAGGACTGTGGTTCTACACAAGCTCCACCAACCAGATGGTAAACCGCGCGCCCGAGGAGCAGGACGTAATGGTTCGCGGCTGCCGCGACGCGATTCTGACCATGATGGAGAGCGAACCCAACGGAAAAGGCTATCAGAACCCCGGCTTTTACAAGTGAGGTTTGCTCAAATAGAAACAACGAACGCAGGACTTCGCCCTCTGGCGGAGTCCAGCGTTTTGCGTAGGTAAACGTACCGTTTGCCTGCCAAGCAGCATCGAAATCCCCCAACCGGCAAGCCGGCTGGGGGATCCGTATCTTTTGGGGAAAGGAATTACTTCTTCTTCGCCTTGATCGCAGCCTGCGCGGCAGCAGAGATCGCGAGGAAATAATTATACTGTATCGTTGCACGGCATAATGAGCAGGTTGCCGAAGTGACGCGAACTTATTCTGCAGCAAAGAAAGGACACCGTCCGACGTGAGGACGGAAAGAAACCATAGAGGCTCATAGTTGGAGCAAAAGTTTGCAAACTGCATACTTTCTTCGCAACAATCAAATGGAAGAGGGGAAAATTCGCAAAATGGAAGAATGTTGTCAAAATTCATGACTGCTTTTTGTGCGGTTTAGCTGACGGATAACGTCAAAATGTCTTTGCTCGGCGGACATGCTTCTGGTCGCGGAGCACCTTGCCGCTGGCGGCCCACTGCTGGACATAGTCCATAAAGCGGACAACAGGCGGGGATTGCTGGTAGTTCTCCTTGTAAGAGATGCAGAGTTTGCGGCGAAAGTCCGTTTCCAGGGG
>DPCD01000018.1:12218-12622 GCA_003516765.1 Clostridiales bacterium
TTATGGTTAACGCGGAAGGGCAGCCGGTTAAAAAATAGCTCGGGACAAACGCTGATGCCAAGGTTTCCTTCTACCATCGAAACAACCGCGTAATCATCTACAACACGGTACTGGATATTCAGATCGATGCCCTGCTGTTCAAAGAACATGCGGATCATTGCGTCGTCGCCCTCGTCGACAAGAATAAACGGATATTGGGACATGTCCTCCGGGTAAATTTTGCTGCGGCTGTCGAGCGGGTGACCGGGCGGATAAATTGCAAAGAGACGATCCTCAGCGAGAAGAATGTGGTGAATTCCGCGGATTTGCGGCGCAATTGTGAAGCCGCAATCCACAGTCCCATCCAGAATCCACTGGCAGATTTGCGCGTAGTTTCCTTGCTTAATCTCAAACGATATGGCAGG
>DPCD01000081.1 GCA_003516765.1 Clostridiales bacterium
ACCGTGCCCGCGCCCACGAGCATGTCGGGGCATTCCTTGGCGACTGCCGCGATGGAATCGGCGGCTGCCGCCGTGCGGAACGTGATCTCCATCACGTCCACGCCGCCCGCAAGCAGCGCCTTAGCAGTCGGCACCGCATCCACCGCGTCGTCGAGCACGACGACGGGCACCACTGCCGCGTTATAAAGTTTTTCTAATGTTGTCATATTTTTTACCTCCCGCCCTTGCGGGCAAACAAGTTGAATAATTACAGGTGATTGACCGGATAGCGAGGAGTTCTCCCTTCCAGTACGTCCACAACGTTCTGCGCCGCCTTGGTCTTGAGCTCCGTTACGCCCTCCGCCGTGGAGTAGGCCGTATGATCGGTCAGCACAACATTGTCAAGCTGGCAGAAGGGCGACTGCGCACCGAGCGGTTCGTGATTATGCGTATCAAGCCCCGCCGCAAGAATGCGGTGTCCGCGCAGCGCGTCGAGCAGATCCTCGTCCTTGACGAGCGGACCGCGGCTGACGTTGATGAGGATCGCCGTCGGCTTCATCAGTGCAAGCGTCTCCTTGCAGATCATGCCGTTTGTCTCAGCATTGGCGTGCAGATGGAGGGAGATGATATCGGAAATGCGGAACAGCTCCTCCTTTTCCACCTTGCGCACGCCGATCTCAGCCAGCTGCTCGGCGCTGATATAGGGATCGTATGCCACGACCTCGGCAAAACCGAAGCCGCTGACCTTGCGGATCAGCGCGCGCGCGATGCGGCCTGCACCGATGACACCGAGCGTTTTGCCCTTCAGCCGGAAGCTGTCTGCCTGAATGTTCCATTTCCCCTCGCGGACCTCGCGGTCGCGCAGTGGGATATGACGCAGACAGGAAAGCATCAGCGCCAGCGCATGGTCGGAAACATCCTCCATGCAGTAATCGGGAACATTGGTGACCTGAATGCCTGCGGCGGTCGCCGCATCCAGATCGACATTCTCAAAACCGACACCGTAGCGGCTGATGACCTTGCATTTTCTCAACCCTGCAACCGCCTCGGCGGTCATAGGTGCAAGGTCAAGCAGTACGGCGTCCGCATCCGCACACTGCGCGGCGATATCCGCAGCGCTTTCGCAGTGGCAGAGCTTCAGCTCTGCACCGGCCTTTTCCAGAATGGCGCGCTCGATCTCATAGCTCGCATGGCGCTCATCGCTGACACAAACAAGATATTTTGCCATTGCTTCCCCCCGCCTTTACTTGACAAGATAGCCGCCGTCAACGGGGATGACCGCACCATTGAGATAGTCGGAGGCGTGGGAGGAAAGGAAGATGGCCGTGCCCTTCATGTCGTCCGGCGTGCCCCAGCGGTGTGCGGGGATACGGTCAGTAATTTCCTGATAACGGGGATTGCTGGGGTCGGTCAGGGCTGTGTTCATCTCAGTATCCATTTCTTTTTATTGGTTGGTGGATGGCTTTGTGCTGTTGTCTGATGTATTTCGCAAATTCAGAATACATCAGACAACTCCGTTCGTCAATAGTTAATATTTAGTTCACAATGTTTTCTGTATTTCGTCCGATTTCTTTGCGCTTTTTTTAGTTATTTTGCAAAAACGCACAGAAATTTCGTTAGGCATACGAAATCTCTGTGCGTTAGTTGTGTGATGACTCAAGGTATGGTGCGCTTTCAGCGCTTCGCCGCGCAGTTATCCCGAGAATGAACCATGGAATTGCGGCTGGTGTTCAGGTGCGCGATCATGCTGTACTTTGCCCCCTCCGGGTCATGGCGGCGGATGGCATCGACGATACGCTGGTGTTCCATGCCGCTCTGGGAGCGGTGCTCATCGTTCGTCACCGTGATCACAACGCCGATCGCCGAGGCGATGATCGGGATGAGATTGGGCAGCACATGGTTTCCGCTGCATTCGGCAAGATACTGGTGGAACTTTGCGTCGGCGGCGGAATAATCCTCCTCCGCTTCGATCAGGCGCGTCGCCTCATCGCAGTATGCCTGCATCTGGTCGATCTGCTCGGGCGTTGCGCCGCGCGCAACGATCGCGCAGGTCTCCGGCTCAAGCATCAATCGAATATCCTGCAGGTCGAGCGCGAGATTCTCCGAGCCCTCTTCCATCATAAACGTCAGTCCGAGCGGGTCTTCCGGCACGCCGTTCTTCTCCGAGACAAACGTGCCCGCGCCCTGCCGCGCCGTTAAAATATTGCGGGCGACAAGGCGCTTGATCGCCTCGCGCAGCGTGCTGCGGCCCACGCCCAGCTCGCGCGCCAGATCATACTCGTTCGGCAGCTTGTCACCGGCCTTCATATCGCGGTCCAAAATGACCTGAATGATCTGATCGACTGCAAGATCGACGCGCGTTTTTCCCCCAACCGCTTTTTTCATACTCTGCCTTCTTCCCTGTATCGATTGTTTGTTTGGTCTAGAGTATAATATGTCTGATGTATTTTGGCAAGTTCTTTTTTCTGCCGAGCGGATCCGGGGCTTTCACTTGTTAGAACGTACACTCATCTGGCGCACCAACAAAGCAGGCGACCCTGCAGAGCTGTAGTCTGCATAGTATTGTCGACCCACGACTACGCAATACTACACCTAACCTTACCTGTGTAGTATTGCGTAGCCGTAATGTAAACCAGTTTCTCTCTGGCCCTTCCTTATGTTCGCAAACGCCTACACTATGCGCAATTGTCCGAAACATCGGCGCACCGGTCACACGCTTCCACGATCTGCGTCATACTTTCGCCGTTGTCTCTATCAAGAGTGGCGACGACATTAAGACCGTGCA
>DPCD01000098.1:0-1853 GCA_003516765.1 Clostridiales bacterium
CTTCGTCAGGGTCATATTCGTCACCCCCCCATTCAGCCGCCGGACAGCCACTCACGATACGCTCAAAAGCCTTTTCGTAGCGCAGATATGCTTCCATCTCTAAGCGGAGATTGAAGAGCATACAGCGATAGCAACGCAATATTCTGCGCTGCTGAAGACAATAAAAACACCCGAGGCTGGTTATCTTAACCAGCCTAGAGTGTTTCTCATTTCCCGTATTTCCCTTTTAGGCTCTGGTGTCCCTGTTGGTCACGGCGGCGCAGATCAGCAGCCGAAAAGGTCTTCCACTGGGGACCTTCATCTTTCAGGTTCAGATGCGCATAAGATTCCGGATAATACCGCTCCGGGTCAAACGTAAAGTCCTTTGCAACAAGCTGCTGCCACATGCTTGGCTCATCGGGCAGGTCAATCTTGTCCACCTCGTAACTTGTCAGCTCGTGGGTAATATCGATCTTTCGCAGGAATTCCTCTGCGGTCAATTTCCCCTGAACATATTCCTCCCGTGCCAGCCGAGCGTTCTCGCTCCACTGGTCGTACTGCTCGTAGTCCATGTGCATCAGGTTGGAACGGTCAGAAGGTGCCGCGTCGATCCAGCGCAGCAGGCGGGAATACATTCTGTCCCGCAGCTTTTTACAAACCAGAAGTGCCTCATCCTCCGAAGTCTTATCCAGCCTTGCCAGATTTGCGCCACGCTGTTTGCAGCTCTGCCCATCGGTCACCCGGTCACAGTACCGGGTGGCCTTTTTCGTTTTCGGGATGAAATAGCCCCAGCAGTAGTCACATCGGCAGACCCGCTGGTTGTCCTGTTCGAAGTAGAGCGCCAGCACCAGCATCCGCAGTTCCATCAGACTGCGCAGCTGGAATGACCGTGGTTTTTCCAACCGCGGCAGCTTCGCCGGATTGCAGATCCGCGCGATGTCGGCGTAAGTCGCCCGCAGCTTTTCATACTGCTCCGCCGGTGTCATTCCTGCTGTGCTGTCAAATGCGACCTCCATGATATTCCGAAGGTAGTTCTGTACACGGAGGGGTTCTTCCATCACCCGCAGGATCTCCTGTCCAGCAACCAGCAGAAACATCGCCGTGCCGTCATCCTCTGCCTGCAAAGTCCGGTGCAGAATGTCCGTCACAACAAATCCGCTCACAGGATCGATCTCACACAGATCCGGAGTCAGCAAAATGGCCTCTGCGGCAAAGTCCTCTAAGTCGCTCACAGGAATATCGATCCGCTCCTCAAACAGAGGATGCTCGTTCCGCAGCCACCGCACCGCCTTGCGGTAGTCCATATAGTCCAGTTCAGAAAAGGCGATCAAGGTCTCCGCGGGAGTCAGTTCAGGCATCTGCGTGATTGACTCATCATCACAAAGCAGGATGGAATAGCGTCCATCGCCCACCTCCATCAAGTACAATTCCGAAGCCATGCCGATACCTCCTCAAAGATCACTTCCTGATGTAAGCCGCCTTGAAATTATTCTAACATAAAGGTGAACACAGCGAAAGTGAGAAGTTTCATGACACCTCGACAACTGAGTACCCGCAGCCGGAGTGCATACACCGTGAGGGAAGCAGCGCCAAGATCCGCAGAGGGGAGCGTGCCGACACGGGACAACGCCGCAGAAAGTCTGGGGCAGGAAGGTGTACGGTGTGCGGCCAATCAAAATCAAAACAAAAAAGAAAGGAAAATCAAAAATGAAATCATCTGTCTACAAAAGCTACGATGAACTGCCGCTGTTCCTCAACTCAGCTCTTGTTGCAAAAACACTCGGAATCGCACCATCCAGCGCGTACGAGCTGATGCACGAAAAGAATTTTCCAACACTGCGCATCGGCAGCCGCATGGTGGTTCCGAAAGAAAA
>DPCD01000098.1:2082-2777 GCA_003516765.1 Clostridiales bacterium
GTTCCGAAAGAAAAGTTCATCCAGTGGGTGGAGGAGCACACGAAGGGCGGTGACCGCGCATGAGAAAAACAAAACCTCCCGTTGGCTGGGAGCATGTGAAAAACTGCTTCCCCGTCCCCAACGAGCTTCTCGATTTCGATTTGCCCGGTGGATCAATCGCTGTCTACATCTTCCTGCTGCGTCATGCAGACCGAAGGACTGGCCAGTGTCATCCAAGTACTGCGACTATGGCTAAAAATCTTCACTACTGCCGAAACACCGTCGCAAGCTATGTCCGACTGCTGGAGGAACGCGGACTCATCATCACGGAGCATACTAAAATCATCACAAAGAACGGCATCAAGAAAAATGGAAATCTGCTCTACACGATAATTCCCTTACAGAAAGTCATGGAACAGCACTACGAGCAGCAGTTCAATGCATTAGAGCGTACAACAGAGCGGCGGAAGGCGCAGGCAAAGCTGGCAGAACAGCTCGGCGCATAAAAACGAAGTGTGCTTTTTTCCGCACTCTGTAATCACGGTCGGCCAAAACCGTGAAGCCCATCAATGCGGCAAGAGAAACAGCAATGGGATCACGCAGCCCAGCGGGGCCGCGCCGCCTCGGAACAGCGACGCGCATGAGCGCATCGCTGTCCCGCAGGCTTTCTGCGTCCTTCTGGCGTACACCCGGCCAAGACCCAAAAGCGGCAAAGT
>DPCD01000098.1:2943-3100 GCA_003516765.1 Clostridiales bacterium
CATCGCTGTTCCGCAGGCTCTCTGCGTTTTCCGGGAGCGCCCCCAACCAAGGCCTAAAAGCGGCAAAGTTTGCCGTTCTGATACCCGGCCGCGCAGGGTTTCCGAACCGCGCAAAACGCTCCGAGGGTAGTGATACCACCCCCCGTCCGAAACGCCC
>DPCD01000201.1 GCA_003516765.1 Clostridiales bacterium
CGGAAATCCGGGGCTGCTTGTGGTTTGTGATATGCTGCGGGAAGCTTTAAATATCGCCTTCGATGTCGATGCCGAACTCGTCGCCGGGCAGCTCCTCGTCCTCTGTGGTCGTCTCTTCGGTTGCCACGGGGACAAACTGCGAGATGTACGCATCCTGGTCCAGCCCCGCGAGGAAGCCGGGGATGTTGATGACGATGCCGTCCATGTTGTAAGGCAGCTTGATCTGATATGTTTCGGTCGTCTCGTCGCCGCCCTTTTCCTGGGTGATCTCGAGCGTCATTTCGAAGTTCTGACCGATCCAGGTCGCCATGCCGCGCTCCTTGTCGTAGAGCTTGGCAACGCGCTCGTCACCCACGTAGACGCAGACCTTGTAGGGCGTGTCGTAGGTTTCGCCGTTTGCTTCGAGCTTCTTGTTGTCGAAGTAGACGGTGTGACCGCGGCCGATGACCATCATGACCGCTGCGATGGCAAGCAGAATGGCGATGGCGCCGAGGCGGAAGAAAAGCGTGCGTTTTTTCATTTTGCTTCCTCCTCCTTCTGGGCGGCAGCAAGCTCCTGCCCTGCCATGCTCTTATTTCTGCGCTTCTTGGTTTCGTACATAATCAGAGCCACCGTGATAACGCCGTAGGAGATGAACACGCGGAAGTATTCGCCGATCATGGAGTCGCCGGTGATCTTCGCGCCAGCCGCCGGAGCGACGATGAACATCAGATGGAACAGCGTCACGCCGAGGAAGACGTTGCCGATGGAGGCTCTGTCGACCGATGCGCCGCCGACCAGCAGCGCCGCGATGCAGAACATACCGATCTGCGAGTGGGAGCTGTAGGTGGAGAGGTTGCCCATGTTCTGCAGGTACAGAATCATGCCAAAGCCCGCGAAGACCGTGGACATGACGATGGAGATGATTCTCGTGCGCTCGACCTTGATGCCGGCGTCGCGCGCGACCTCCATGTCCTGACCGACCGCGCGCATGTCCTGTCCGAGCTTGGTCTTGCGGAACCAGATGATAAACAGGCATAGAAGCGCAATCAGGATGAACGTCAGAACGGGGATCTTCACGCCGTTTACGTTGATGGCAAGCAGGTTGTCGATGCACTGGCGCATGTTGAGCAAGCTCACGGTGTTTCGGATGCCGTAGCCGCGGGGCAGCTTGATCTCGCTGTGCTGAATCGGAATGATCGAGCCCATCATATAAAGCACGACCAGCTGGTACACGCCGTTGATGAAGAAGGAAATGATGTAGCTCGTAATCATTTCGCGACCGCGCGCGCGGTTGAGCATGCTGCCGCAGAACGCGCCGAGCAGAATGGAGATGGGAATCGAGAGAATCATTGCCAGCACGACGCCGGGAATGCCCCAGATCTGCCAGTCGGAGACGAAAATCAGGGCGATTTCGCCCGCCATTGCGCCGAGCGTCATACCGAAGTTCAAACCCATGCCAGCCATGATCGGAATCAGCAGGCACAGAATCAGGAACGTGTTTCGTCCCATACGGGTCACGATCTCATTGAGCAGGTAGCTCGGCGAGAAGCCCGAGATGGGGATGCAGATCGCGCAGAAGATGATGAACATGATCGGCACGGAGTTGTTGGCGAGGAACTGACCAAAGGTCAGGCGTTTTTTCTTTGCTTTTACCTGTTTGCTCATTTCGATCCCTCCGTCTTTCTGGTCAGTGCGTACAGGATCATGCCGTTGGAGACGATCATACGGATAACCTCACTCATATCCATGTGGATCAGGGAGTTGAGGACCGTCGGCGTCATGGTCACAATGCCCTGGAAGAGGATGGTGCCAATGATCACGTTGGGAATCGATGCCTTGTTGACCGACGCGCCGCCGATCAGAATTGCCGCGACCGCCGGGAGCGTCATGTTGTTGGGCGCGGTGTAGAGCTGGATGAAGCCGAAGCCCTGCTCATAGACCAGGATGCCGACGGCGGCAAGCCACGTGGACATGACAACGGAAAGAAGGCGGATGCGGTCTACATTGATGCCGGAAGCTCTTGCGAACACCGGGTTTGAGCCGACGGCAGTCATTGCCGTGCCGGTCTTGGTGTGCAGGAACGCCCACATGCCAAAGGCAAGCAGCGCGAAGAACGCGATGGTGCCGACCGGGATGACGAGGTTGATGCCGCAGATTTTGTTGAAGTCCAGCGAAAGCTGCGCGAGGACCTTATCATAGAAGCCCTCAAGGGAGATCGTCGTACGAAGCCCCTTGCCTGCCATACCCCAGACCATCGTGGGGCTGGTATACGGCAGCAGCAGCCACATCATGCACATGAACGAGATGGCGGAGAAGCCGACATACGTCGCAATCATCATCTCGCCGCCCTTGATCTTGTTGAGGAGCCACCCGTAGCCGCCGCCGAACAGGAAGGCAAACGGCGTTGCGATCACAATTGCCATCACGAAGCTCATAGGTCCTGTGAAGCCGAACTGGATCGACAGCGTCGCGCCCAGAAGACCCGACACCAGACCCAGCGGCAGACCGAAGTTCAGACCGCAGCCGGAGTGAATCATCGGGACCATCGCCAGAACCATGACTGCGTTCCAGCTGAAGCGGTTGGCGACGTTCGTGATCTGCGTGAAGAAGTCCACGCCCGCGACCGGCGCGAGGATGAACAGAAGGACCAGGAAGCCCGTAATGATCAGGCGCGGCAGACCGAATGAGGACGTCAGCTCGCCGAGCGATTTCATTTCGCGGTTAAACTTTGCAGGACCCCAGATATTGTCTTGTTGTTCTTTTTTCATGACGCCCTCCTTATTTCACCTGACTGACCATCAGCATGCCGAACGCCTCGGAGGAGTCGGTTGCGGGCAAAATGCCGGCAATGCGGCCGCCGGAGACGATGGCGATTCTGTCGCAGGTCTGTCTGAGTTCTTCCAGCTCCGAGGAGATCATCACAACGGTGACGCCGGACTCGCGGTTAAAGCGCCGCAGCGCGTCGAGCACCAGCGCCTTCGCGCCGACGTCGATGCCGCGGGTCGGCTCGGAAACGAACAGGAACCGGGGCTCCAGCGCGAACGCCTTTGCCAGGCAGATCTTCTGCTGGTTGCCGCCGGAAAGCTCTCTTGCCTTCTGCAGGGAACTGGTGCACTTGATCATCAGCTCATTGATATACTTCTGGGTTATATCATGGATTGCCTTTTCATCACGCCAGGTGATCGGTCCGATTTTTTTGAGAAATTTGTTCTGAATCTGCATGGCGGGGAACGCAACATTCCACTCCAGCGTTTCATCGAGCAGCAGACCTACGCCGCGCCGGTCCTCGGAGACGAAGGCAAGCGATGCGTCGAGGCACTTTCTCGGGCTGTTGAGCGGAATCGGTTTGCCGTCAAACTCGACGGTGCCGCCTGCTTCATAAAGACCCATTACGCCGTTGGGGATGCCGAGCTTTCCCTGACCGGCAAGACCGCCGATGCCGAGAATCTCGCCCTCCTTCACATCCAGGGTCACGTTGCGCACGGTCTCGCCCGGCATATCGACCCAGAGATTGCGGATGGATAGAATGGTTTTTGCATTCGAATGATCGACGATTTCGCGCTTTTCAGACGACAGATCCACCGATCTGCCGACCATGCAGCGCGTAATCTCGGGAACGTCAATTTCACTTGCGGGGGTATCCTTGACCACCACGCCGTCGCGCATGATGACGACCTTGTCGCACACGGACAGGATCTCCTGCAGACGGTGGGTGATGAAAATCACGGAGATGCCGCGCGCCGCCATCGAGCGGATGGAGTTCAGCAGCGCCGCCGCTTCCTTCTCGGTCAGAACCGCGGTCGGCTCGTCGAGAATGAGAAGCTTGAGGTTGTCCTTGCTGAGCTCTCGCGCAATTTCCGTAAACTGCTTGTGACCGACCGGCATGTCGCTGATGACCATATGCTGGTCGATATGAACGCCCATCTTTTTGATTGCTTCTGCCGAGCGTTCGTTCATCTGCTTGTAATCCAGCGTATTGAGGCGGTCGCCGAAGATTTCGGAGACCACGTTGGATTTCTTCGGCTCGCGGTTGAGCAGAATGTTTTCTGTCGCCGTGAAGCCGGGAATCAGAGAAAACTCCTGATGCACCATGCCGATACCGGCTTTGAGCGCATCAAAAGGCGTCGAGAAGGAAACCTTCTCGCCATGAATCAGCACGTCGCCGCCGTAGCCGCCGGTTTC
>DPCD01000140.1:0-174 GCA_003516765.1 Clostridiales bacterium
AAACAGACCGATTTTCTTGTTTGTCGAATCCACGCTCACAATCAGGCACGTTCTGCCGCTTGTTCCGGGAACCACCTCGCCCGCCTTGTCCGTCGTCAGAATCGCGTAGCCGAGCGAAGGCGCCGTCGAGCCCGCATACGAAAGCTCCACGTATCCCTCCAGAATGACACCCGC
>DPCD01000140.1:379-1812 GCA_003516765.1 Clostridiales bacterium
TCCCTCCAGAATGACCCCCGCCGCGCCGCCTCGAATCTGCGAAACCACGCCGCAGAAGCCCTCCTCCGAGCAGGGACCCACCGTTCCGTTTGCCGAGATCTTGCAGACCTTGCCCTCCGCCAGACCGGTTCCGGCAGCAAACGTCACCATTTTCTGCCCGATCGCCTCAAAAGAAATTGCCATTTTTTGTTCTCCCTTCTAAAAATAAATATTTGCAGCCGCGCCAGACACACCTGCCGGACGCCTGCCAGCCGCCAATTAAATCAGAAACGCGCTGTTCTGCTCGCGCGCCGCGTCCTGCTCCACAGTCATCTGCGGCTCCGGCGCAAAAAGCTCCGCCGTCCGGCGCTCCAGACCCTCGCTCAGCCCCTTCAGCTCCTCCGCCGCCATGCCGCGCACAATCCGCTTCATCAGTCCCGCGTCCAGCTCCAGCCCCAGCAGCAGTGCCGCGCGCGTCACCCGCGTCTCCAGCTCCTGCCGGTAAGCCTTCCCGAGCTCTGCGTCCATCTGCAGCTTTTTCAGCGCAAACTCGTCCACCGGCACGCCGCCGCCCGTCTGCTTCTGCAAAACGCCCGCCTGCTTCTGTGCCGGCACTGCCACAAATGAAAACTCGTAGGCATCCACCGCCTCGCACAAAACCGCCGCGCATCGCTCCGCGCCATACGTCTCACCCTTCACATGCTCGCACGCGCCATACTCCGCGCCGCAGATCGAGCACATTCTGCGCTTCACCGCGCACCCGATGGAAACTTCCTTTTTGATGCCGCCGTCAATCTCGCGAATCAGCCCGTCCGTCTCCGCGCCGCGCAGCATATACGCCCAGCCCTTGAGATACGTCGCGCCGTTCTCCGCCAGCACCTCCGTGTCAAAAATCCGCGCCACCTGCTTTTCCGCCGACCATACATGGTCCATCACGCCGGTCTTTCCGATGAAAAGCGCCGCCAGTTCACGGATGCAGCTCTCCGAAAACCGCTCGTCGTCCCGGTCCACCTGATCGTCGCACAGCCGCACGGAAAACACATAGACCTCCTCCGCCGTGACCGCTTTCTTCGTCAGCCGGTTGATTTTTTCCAGCTGCTCCGCACTCGGCGCGCCGCTCAGCTCCACGCTCGCCGCCTTTGTAATTTTCATGTCGTCTCCTCCTGTTCTGCCGTCAGTTTTTCCGCCTGCGCCCGGTAAAGCGCCGCGTGCGCCTGCTCCACAATGTCCTGCAGACTGATTTCATCCCAGACAATCTCCGGCTCCTCCGCATATCCGTGCAGCTGCATCCACAGCCTGCAGATCCGCAGCAAAACCGGCTCCACCGTCCGGCGGATTGCCCACAGCTCTGAGGTCAGCAAATCTGTCTGCTGCGCGCTCATCCGTTCGGTCGACGCCCAGTTGAGTCCCAGCAAAAAAGGCGGAAGCCCCGTCTTTGCCACCAGCTGCTCCAG
>DPCD01000140.1:2127-5927 GCA_003516765.1 Clostridiales bacterium
TTGATCTGCACATCGCCGACCGCCACAAAATCGCGCACCACCCCGTGCCTGGATTCCTGCATCGCCTGCGACCACTGCTCGGCAATCTGTTCGCTTCGTTCCTGCGCGTCAATCTGCCCCGATGCGTCGCCCGGCTTATACACCACCGAGTAGCGCACATTGCCTGCCCGCTCCCAGTTTGTTCCGATCGTGCTGTAGATTTTCAGCAGCACATCCACCAGAAACGGCATGCTCCGGAACACCGACGTGCCGTACGGATTCTCTTCGTCCGGATTCCACGCCGCAAAGAGGATCAGATTCTGCCGCGGAAAAATTTTCACCTCTCCGCCCTGCCACTGCCCGAACGCAAAGTCCAGCGGCGAATCTCCCTCCTGCACATAGAGCTTCGTCACATCTCCCCACAGCACCGCCGCAATCTCGTTCCCGCCGACCACCATCTCGCCCACAGCCCTGCCGTAAACCAGCATGCTCTGCAAAAATGCCGCCAGAAAACTCTCGATGCCCACCTGTCCGCGTCCGACATTCACCGACTTCAGAAACTGCCGCAGGGCGCGCTCTGCCGCAGGATTTGCGCAGCAGACATCAAACCCGCCCGTAAGCCTGACCAGCTTTCCGATCGCCGCGTCCAGAATCGGCACCGCATTGCGAATCTGCCGGTATACCTCCGTTTCCCCGCCGCCAAGCGCCGTCACACCGGACAGCATCCCGAACGGATGCTGCGCGCCGCTTCTCATCTGCGCCGCCTTGCAGACGCCCGCCCTTGCCTTTTTTCTCACTGCCATCACCTCTTCAAATTTTCCGTTCCGGCGCCCGCACGGCAAACGCCGTGCCCGCTCCCAGAACGCCTGTCACAAAATACCGCATATCGTCCATCGCATGATCGTTCTTCTTGACCACCCGGTCCCCGCCGGCAGCCAAATCCCAAACATAAAGCTCCATCTCACGCAGACAGTCCGTGCATCGGTCGCAGATCACAATCCTTCCCGACCGCAGCGCGTCCGCCGTCCGCCGGATCCCGGACAGAACGTCGTTGTCCGCCTTCCGGACCTTCCAGCCCTCGCGCCGCAGAACCTCGATGAAGCTTGCCGCCGATGGGTCCACAATCACCTCCCGTATCGTCCGTCCTCCGGCAAGCTGCCGGAGCTTTCCTGCGTATTCCGCGTCCGTCATCTGCCGTCCTTCGCGCCGGGAATCAAAGTAAAACTCGTCCGTCCGGTACCATACGCCGTTTTGCCTGCCCCACAGCCCGAACGATGCCGGATTGACCGTTCCGTAGTCGCACGAAATGACCCACTGCTCATAGCCTCCTGCGGGCGCCGGGCGGACAAGCGCCGTGTCAAAGAAGTCATACACCCGACCCTCCGCCTGACACCACTGCCCCAGAATGAACCGCCGGTAAAAAACGCCCGTGTAAAGCCGTTCATAGCGTCTGCGTACGGTTTTGCTCAGCGAAGGATTGTCCTGCATCGTAAACTGCAGATGCAGGCAATTGCGCTTTTCCGCCTGCAAAATCCATTCCTGATAGAACCAGTGCTGCGGACCCTCCGGGTTGCAGCTGAACCACAGCCGGCTGCCCTCCACCGAGCATCTGGCGCATGCCTGCTCGACAAATGAGCGCGGCATCAGCACCACCTCGTCGAGAAATACCCCCGCCAGCGTCATGCCCTGAATGAGCGCCGCCGAGCCCTCGTCCTTGCCGCCAAAGAGATAGAACTCATTTTCCCGTTTCGCGAATCGGACCCGCAGCACCTGCGCCGTCCGGTTCTCCGAAACCGTCATCCCCAGCCGCCGCAGCCACGGCAGAAGCTCCTGCACGACGTTTCGCCTGACGCCGCCTCTGGTCTTGCCGCACAGCGCGAACCGCCTTCCCGTAAAGCAGCTCATCGCCCACAGGAAAAAGCCCAGCCCCATCGCAAGCGTCTTTCCCGAGCGCACCGCCCCATCGCAGACCAGCGCATCAAATCCGCGGTCCCGGCTTTTCGGCATCCACCACGTCATCGCACGCAGCTGCTTTTTTGAAAAGCTAGCCGTCATCTTCCCGCTCCATTCCCTGCACCAGCGCCTGCAAGAACCGTTCGGCGCCATCATCTCCGCCGTCGGCAAGCGCCGCCAGCTGCTCGAGCACCTTCGTCCTGTCGAGAAGCTTGATCTCCACCGTCCCCTTTTCGCTTCTCTTGATCTCCGTCAGCATCGAAAGGTCCAGCTTTTCAATGTCTACATCCTCACACAGCGCCAGCTTCACACAGTCGTTCGGCTTTCCGAACGCCATCTTGCGCAGCTGCTGCCGGATCTTTTCCAGATCCGTTTTTCGCTCCCGCGCCATACCATCACCCCTTTTCCCGAGAACCGCCTCTCACCCATACCGCGCAAAAAAGGGAAAGTTGCCGTAAACCCGGCAACCTTCCCGAAAATTTTTATTTTTTTCTTCCAAACGCGCGCGATTCTGGTATAATGGACCTGCCCTCACCGGCAATCTTTTTACAGGAGAATCTCATGACCTATCCGAATGTATGCCTCCGCCGCGGCGAAGCCGCCGACGTCCGCGCCGGTCAGCCCCTGATCTTCGACAACGAGCTGGACTGGGCAGACGACACCTGCACCGACGGCTGCATCGTCGACGTATTGGACGAGCAGCTGCGCTTTGCCGCCCGCGGCTTTTTCAATTCCCGCTCCAAAATCACCGTCCGCGTCCTGACGCGCGACCCATCGGAAGACATCACCCGAGACTTTTTCCGCTCGCGCATCGAAGCGGCGTGGCACGCAAGAACGCAGCTCGGCTTTTCCGATTCCTGCCGCGTTGTCTTTGGTGAAACGGACAATCTTCCCGGTCTCACGGTCGATAAATTTGCAAGCTATCTCAGCTTCCAGATCACCTGCCTCGGTCTGGAGTCTTGGAAGCAGGACCTCATAGACATTCTTGCGGACCTCTTCCATCCCCTCGGCATCTACGAGCGTGACGATCTTCCCGTCCGCGAAAAAGAAGGACTTCCCCAGATCAAAGCCTGCGTCTATGGCAGCGTCCCGGATGAGATTGAAATCCGCGAGCATGACGCGCGTATGCTCGTCAGCATCCCGGACGGGCAGAAAACCGGTCACTTCCTTGACCAGCAGGAAAACCGCGGACGCATCCGCCCCTATTGCCCCGGCAGAACCGTTTTGGATCTGTGCTGCTGCACCGGCGGCTTTTCTGTCCACGCCGCGCTCTACGGCGCGCAGCACGTCACCGCCGTCGACGTCTCCGAGCAGGCGCTCTTGCTCGTCCGCCGCAACGCCGCTCTGAACGGCGTCGAAGAAAAAATTACCACCGTCTGTGAAAACGTCTTCGACCTCGCGAAGGCATGGTCCGACGAGCAAAGGCGCTTCGGTCTCGTCATCTGCGATCCTCCCGCCTTTGCCAAAAGCCGCAAAGCGCTCGATAACGCCTACCGCGGCTATAAGGAGCTGAACCTGCGCTGCATGAAGCTGGTCGAGCCCGGCGGCTTTCTTGTCTCGTGTTCCTGCAGCCAGTTCATGACGCCCGAGCTGTTTTTCTCCATGCTCCGCGAAGCGGCGCATGATGCCGGGCGCGACGCGCGCCTTTTGGAGCTTCTCATGCAGTCGCGCGACCATCCTGCCGCCCTCTCGTCCGACCATTCGCTCTACCTCAAAGGCTATATCCTGCAGATTTTTTAACCCCAAAAACGCCAAAAGCGCCTGCCATCTACCGATGGCAGGCGCTCAGTGCGTCAAGAAGCCTCGCAGAGTTTCGCCCCGCAGGGTGAAATAAAATGGGAATCCATGTTATCCGGCGGCTCCGCCGA
>DPCD01000140.1:6163-11915 GCA_003516765.1 Clostridiales bacterium
TTGCGGGTAAACATACTGCTCGCCTCGCAAGTGTGGAATTTTTGTCCCTGTGGGACAAAAATTATGCGCGCAGTCTAGGCGCAGTCCCCTTTGTCAAAAAAGCGTCAGCTTTTTTGACAGTCTCAGTCCATATAACGTGCGATATACTCCGGCGGATTGCTGGGGTCGTCGGCAAGCGTAAACGTAAACGCCACGCCGTTTTCCGCCGAGAACAGGTTGCACCAGTCGAGGAAGTTCTCCGTCTCCACGGGGTCCTTCGAGCGCGAAAGATTATACAGATTGTCGATGAAAATATGCGTAATATCAAAATTACCCGCATGCAGACCGCTGATAAATCCCTGCAGCAGCGTATAACTCTTGATCGAATACTCGCTTGCGTCGATCAGACGGACACGGTGGTCCACGTCATAGCGCAGCGTATGTCCTTTTTCAATGCACACCATGCTGCCGGACTCGGTCTTGAGCGCACGCGAAATGGCGTCGATCAGCAGCTTGGTTTTTCCGGAACCCTCGGGGCCCATCACAATATTAACCATAGGGCATTCCTCCTTTTGCACTCGCCGCAGCCAAAGGCGCAGCGTCTTATATGGTTGGTTTCATTCTATCAGGTTTTGCCTGGAAAGACAAGCGCAGAACCCGTCAAACTTCGTAAACTTTTCTTGAATAGCCGCCCTCACCCGCCGAGCAGCTGCTTTGCCAGCGCCCGGCTCGCGCCCGCACAGGCGCCGTCAAACGGGTCCACACCGCACGCGCACGCGCTGATTGCGCCAGCCAGCTCAAAGAAGTAGAACAGCTCACCCACACCAGCCGCGTCGAGCGTCTGCATCGACACCTGAATCACCGGCACGTCCAGATCCGTGTGTGCCTGCAAGACCGCCTGGAAGCTTCCTTCCTGCGCGTCGAGCAGCGTCTTTCCCGCCAGAAAGCCCAGCCCGTCATAGTCCTTCCAGTCCATCTCAATGTTGACCTTCTGAAAGCACCGCTCCGGAACCTGCAGCAGCGTCTCAAACACACGCTGATCCTTTCCCTGCGCCACCGTATCCATCGCATCCAGCGCGCTGGGAAGCGGCAGATAGACCGGCATTGCACCCGCGCCCTCGCGGCAGGTATGCCGCAGAAAATACTGCTGCCACCACGCGCCGAAGGCTCCGAAGTCCGGCGTAAAGCAGCCCAGGCACTCCGTGCTTCTTCCCTTCTGCGTCAAAGCATATCTGGCGCCTGCATACATCCACACCGGATTTTCAAACGCCCGCAGATCATACTGCGAAAAGCCCTCCGCCGCGCCTTCCAATACACCCAGCGGGTCAATGCCCGCCGCTGCCAGCACCAGAAGCGTCCCCGCATTCAGCGCGCTTACGCCTCCTGCAAGACACTGCGCCATCGGCAGATATGTAAAGCCCTCTTCCTTCGCCATCACCGCAAGCGGGCTTTCCGGCAGCGCGCTGACATACACGCGCTGCTTTGCGCCCTGTCCATACCGTCGCTCCATCAGCCACCGCAGCGCACGCGACGCCGTACACATTTCTAGCTCCGCGCCCTCCCGGCTCAAAAGCAGCAGGCAGAATTCATGCCCCTCTAAAAGCCTGCAAAGCGCAATCCAGTCCGAGCTTGCCAGCGAGTCTCCGGTAAATACAATCCGCATCCGGCTGTCGAGCAGATTCCGGTATCTGCCGCCGAGCATTTCCACGCCCGCCTTTGCCGCCAGATACCCCTCTCCGCTTCCAGCCACCACCAGCGTATCACACTGCCCCGAAATTGTCTCGCACGCCTTCCGGATGGCGTGAATCGTCTTTGCCGTAACCGCATCCGGCTGCCCGAGCCAGCCCAGAAACTCCGGCGCGCCCGGCTGGTTGCTGCGCAGGTGAAGATGCGCGTCAAACAGATCCTTTTCACACGATAACAGCTGCGGCAGCGACACACAGCTCCAGATACTTGACAGTTCTACATTGATCATCGCAATCTCTCTTTCCCGGTTTGCGTAGATTTTTGAACACTTAGATAATATATTATACTACACCTGCCGAAAAAAGAAAAGGCTGCGTAAAAATACAATTTTATCCAGCCATGCAGACTCTCTCCAGCATCATCCTCCAGATATCCGGAAAGCCCAGCACCGGAACCTCCTGCGCCGCAGCCAGCGCAATCTCCCGCAGCAACCGTCCGCCCGCTTCCACCCGAAGCGTCCCCAGCTGCTGTCCCTTCAAAACCGGCGCCGTCACGCTCTCATCCAGCTCCACTGCGCACGTCACCGACCCCGCCAGCGCCTTGTCAATCAGGATGGTCCCCGCGCCCTGCGCCTGCACCTGTACCAGCGCCTGCCTGCCCAGCACCACCGGCACCGGCTCGATCGTCAGATTCTCCATCGGGTCCACCAGCGCATAGTTTGCAAACCCGTAATTTAAAAGCGCCTTTGCCGACTCGAAGCGGTCCGGAGACGTCTTGCAGTGCATCACCACCGCGATCAGTTCCATCCCGCCGCGCTCGGCAGAAGCGGACAGGCAGTACCCTGCGCCCGAGGTATACCCCGTTTTCAGTCCCGTCGTCCCGTCATAAAACCGCACGAGCTTATTCGTATTGCTCAGCCCGAATTCCCCGTTTCTGACCGTGTCCATCCAGATCGTCGTATATTCCTTGATTTTCTCGTGCTTCAAAAGCTCCCTTGACATGATGGCAATATCCCGTGCTGTCGTCAGATGCTCGTTCGCGTCCGGACCATCATCCAGCCCCGTGCAGTTGACAAAGTGCGTGTTCGCCATCCCCAGCTCCTGCGCCCGCTCGTTCATCCTCTGTACAAACGCTGCCTCGCTCCCGGCGATATGCTCTGCCAGCGCGCACGCGCAGTCGTTTGCCGACGAAACCACCACCGACTTGAGCATCTCCGTCAGCGGCAGCTGCTCGTTTTCCTCCAGATAGATCTGACTTCCGCCCTTTTCCGCCGCGGCAGCCGAGGTCGTCACCATATCGTCCCAACCGATTCTGCCGTCTTCAAGCGCCTCCATCACCAGCAGCAGCGTCATCACCTTCGTCACGCTTGCCGGACGCAGCTTTTCGTCGGCATTGTCCTCATACAATACCTCGCCCGTCGTTTTTTCCATCAGAATGCTCGACGGCGCGGCAAGCTCCAGCTCCGCCGCCCTTCCCGTCTGCGCCATCAGCCCCAGCGTCATCGCTGCCAGAACCAGCCCTGCAGCCCATCGTCTCATAAAAAATCCCCCTCCGTTTCAGCTTTGGTACAAGCGTATGAAACAGAAGGGAATTTTACCACTCTATCCTATTGTCATCTTTTTAAGCCGTCGCGCCCTGCGCCAGATACGGCTGCATATTCTCGCAGAACTCCGACACATCCACACCGTCGGCAAGAATGCGCACCATCTGCGGCGAATTGAGCTGCAGCGACAGACAGCTGAACATGGACTTTGCGTTGCTCACACCGCCTGCACGCACGAACAGCACGTCGAACGGCTGCTGATTTGCCAGCGCCATAAACTCGGAAAGCTCCTGCACGGAGCGAAATATGACGGTAAACTCTCTCACGGAAAATCCTCCTGATTCAGACTGTACAAGCAAGACTTTGTCGGATATAATACCATTGTATTCGGATGCTGACGGCTATATGAGAAACGATATAACGAATAAACTGATATATAGTATAAGCAAAAATGATAGTCGTGACTATACACAAATAAGACAAACATTTTTTGTCAGCAAAAAACTTGTTTGGTGGTTTTACCTATGAAATTCTCGTTTTATACCCTTGGGTGCAAGGTCAACCAATACGAAACGCAGGCAATGCAACAAATGTTGCTGTCCCATGGTCATACGCTCGGTGAATTTGACGAGCCGTGCGACGGCTATATCGTCAACTCCTGCACCGTCACCGCCGTCTCCGACAAGAAAACCCGCAACGCCATCCGCCGCGCGCAGAAGCTCAATCCGGACGCTGCCGTCGGCGTCTGCGGCTGCTATGCGCAGTCCGCGCCGGACGAGGTCCGCGCCCTCGGCGTCGACGTCATGGTCGGCACCGCCGACCGCGAAGCCTTCGTCCTGCAGATGGAGCAGGCGGCGCAGGATAAAAAGAACCATGCCCATTGGGAGAAGGTCGCACCGAGCAATCTCCCGCGCGAGTTCGAGCAGCTGCCCGCCGGCGGTCTTGCCGCGCGCACCCGTGCGCTTTTAAAAATCGAAGACGGCTGCAACAACTTCTGCACCTACTGCATCATCCCCTATGCCAGAGGGCGCGTCCGCTCCATGCCGTTGGAGGCTGCCGTGGAGGAAACGAAAAAGCTTGCCCGCGAGGGCTACCGCGAAATCGTCGTCAACGGCATCGAAATCTCCTCCTGGGGCTGGGAATGGAAAAATGGCAGCCGCCTGTCGGCGCTTCTGCTTGCCATCTGTCAGGCTGCACCCGAGGTCCGCATCCGCCTCGGCTCTTTAGAGCCGCGCACCATCGACGAAGACTTCTGCAAAACCCTTTCCGTCTGCAAAAATCTCTGCCCGCAGTTCCATCTCAGCCTGCAAAGCGGCAGCGACACCGTCTTAAAGCGCATGAACCGCAAATATGATACCGCACGGTATCTTGAGAGTGTCCGCCTCCTGCACCGTTATTTTCCCGGCTGTGCAATCACGACCGATCTCATTGTCGGCTTCCCCGGCGAGACAGAGCAGGAATTTTCGCAATCCGTTTCCTTCCTGCAAACCTGCGAGCTTGCCGCCGTCCACATCTTCCCCTACTCCCGCCGCAAGGGCACGCCTGCCGCGTCCATGCCCGACCAGATCGAAAAGGCTGAAAAAGAGCGCCGTGCTGCCGTCGCCGGAGAAACCGCCGCCGCGCTCCACCGCGCGTATCTCGCGCGCCAGCTCGGAACCGAGCACGACGTGCTGTTTGAGCAGACCGAAAAGGGCTATTTCACCGGGCACACCATGAACTACGTCAAGGTCTACTGCCGGGCTGAAAACCTCCGCAATGAGATCCGCCGCGTCCGCATCACTGCGCTGTTTGAAGACGGCGTCCTCGCCGAGCCGGTTTCCGCTTAAAATAGCCGCGGCAGCGCAAACGCTTCCCCGAACAGTGCAAACCGCAGCAGATCATCCAGAATCACCGCAGCGCCTGCCAGCACTGCCCACCACGCGGCAAACGGCAGACACACCTGCCCCAGAAGGTTGTGCGGCTGCGCGCTGTAGTCCCAGACCTTGAGCCCGAGCCACCGATTCACCACCAGTCCCGTTAGAAACTCCATGCAGACAATCCCCCATGCGCCCAGTGCCATCTGCACCCCCAGCGGCGCGTTCGGAAAAACCTCATCCAGAAGCCCGATCAGCCAGAAGCAAACCCCGCCCAGCAGAAACATACTCCCATGACTTCTTCTCCGGTAGATCAACTCCACCATCACATATAAAACTCCGCCGCACCCGATCAGCGCCAGATTCTTCCACATTTTTTCCTGCTCCTTCCGCTTTTTCCTCGCATGGAAACCCACAAGTATTTTTTAGAATTTTCTCCGAATCATACTTGACAAACCACACTTTTTCCTTTATAATTCATCTTGCTGTTCAGCCAACAGCACAAACCTATGGCGGCATAGCTCAGTTGGTAGAGCACCCGGTTCATACCCGTGTTGTCATCTGTTCGAGTCAGATTGCCGCTACCAGGCCCGTTGGTCAAAAGGTTAAGACACCGCCCTTTCACGGCGGTAATATGGGTTCGATTCCCGTACGGGTCACCATGATTGCCGAACACTATAGATGAAATGGC
>DPCD01000115.1:0-1289 GCA_003516765.1 Clostridiales bacterium
AAATTCCTTTGCGCCGCTTCTATCAATTCTTACCATAATTATTTCCTCCAAACTCAGGTTTTGCATGTTACTGTGCGTCCCGGTGCAGCATCGCCGCGCCGATCATACCGGCGTCGTTTCCCAGCTCTGCCGGAATCAGTTTGCCGTGCGTCTTATAAAAGCACTTTCCCGTCGTCCGCTCTCGCAGCGGGGCAAAGAGGAACTCTCCCGCGCCGCACACGCCGCCGCCGATGGCAATGACCTCGGGGTCGAGCAAATTGTAGATAGACGCGCACGCCGAAGACAGGCTGTCGATATACCGGTCAAAGACCGCTTTCGCCGTCTCATCGCCCTCCTTGGCGCAGTCGATGACGAGCTTTGCGTCCACGGCATCCGCCGCACCGCCTGCCCGCGCGGCAATCAGGCTTTCCGGATGCTCGAGCATCGCGCGTTTTCCGTCGCGCGCCAGTGCGCTTGCCGCGCAGTATGCTTCCATGCAGCCGTCGTTGCCGCAGGTGCAGTGTTCACCGCCGTTGACCAGATACATGTGCCCCAGCTCCACGCCCTGGTTCATACCGCCGTTGAACATATGCCCGCCGAGGATGATGCCGCCGCCGAGCCCCGTGCCGAGCGTGAGCAGCACCGCCGTCCGGCAGCCGCGGAACGCGCCCGCGTAAAGCTCTGCCAGCGCAGCGCCGTTTGCATCGTTTGCCAGATACACCGGCACACCCTCGAACGCCTCCTGCGCCAGCGCCTTGAGCGGCACATCGTGAAAGCCCAGGTTGTAGGCGTCGATGACGCGCTCGCCGGTCTGGTCGATGCTGCCGGGAACGACAATGCCGACGCTCTCGAGCTGCCCGCGCGGAATGTTCTGCTGCTGCAGCAGGAAATTGACCGCCTCTTCAATCGTTTTCACGACGCTTCTCGCGCCGTCGTGCGGGAACCGGACGCTGCAGCTTTGCAGCAGCTCCAGCGTTTCGCTCACAAGACCGACCTTGATATTGGTTCCGCCGATATCCACACCAATCTGATACATGTTACGCACCCTCCGTCTCGTCTTCGTCGTGCAGGTCAAACAGCTTCATGAAATTCCCGTAGAGAATCTTTTCGTTCACATCCTCGCCCAGTCCCAGCGCCAGAAACCGCGCCAGCTCCTCTTTGGGCGACCACATCGGAAAATCCGTCCCGAACAAAAACCGCTCGGGTCCGAATCTATCGAGCATCCGCAGCACCATGTCGCGCGGAATCATCGGCAGCGTGCTCGACGTGTCATACAGCACGCAGCTCGGCAGCGGGCATTCATACGAATG
>DPCD01000115.1:1520-5237 GCA_003516765.1 Clostridiales bacterium
TGTAAATCCGGCACCTGCCGCAAAAGATTGATCAGCCGCTCGGGCGTCGAATAATCATACCGGTCGTCTCCCATATGAAACAGCACCGGCAGCCCCAGCTCCGCCGCCTTTCGGTAAATGGGAACGCCCGCCGGATCATCCAGCGGCACCTTCTGAAAATCCGGATGGACCTTGAGCCCCCGGATACCGAGTGCCTTTGCCCGCTCCAGCTCTTCGATTGCGCCGTCCATGCCCGGAAAGATCGAGCCGAAGGCAATCGCGCCCGGAATATTTTTTACCGCCTGCGGCAGAAAATCGTTGATGCTGCGCACCTGATGCGCCGTTGTCGCGGAGTTGCTCATGACAAAGCGCGTCACGCCCGCCGCATGCTCATGCTTTACAAGGTTTTCCGGCGTCGCCGGGTGGCACGCCATGCCGAACCCACCGTAAAACGCGCTGATGGACTCCGGCGCCTTGTCTGCCAGCTTCGCCGGGAAAACATGCGCGTGAATATCTGCTACCTTTCTCATCTGCGTCTGCCTGTTCTTTCCGGCACCGGAATCTGCTCCGTGCCTCATTTTCGATGCAATATTATACCACGCAACCGCACATGATACAAGCAGGAAACCATCCAAATTCCAAGTCATCTCCCCCAAAAAACCGGTAAAAATCCCCGGATGCAGAGCATCCGGGGATTGCCGTTGTCAGGTCTTTACAGAATCTTTCTGCCGGAGACGAATTTGGCGGCAATGTTCCGCTCGTCGGCAAGATAAACCATGCGCTCCAGGCGCGCGCGGGCGGAAAGCGGCTGCGGATGCTCAAGACCCGCATCGTCCAGCACCACCGCGTCCAGCTCGTATCCGTCCAGGAACGAGCCGACCTTGCCGAAGAACTGCCCGCCGCCCATGGTCGCCAGATAGAACGCCCGCTCAAAGCTCAAGGGCTTCACGCTCTGGTCCAGCAGCCGCCAGCGCAGCTTGGACGCCTGAATGGCGTGCATCATCGCGCGCAGCATGCTCTCATGGCTGCCGCCGGCGATGTCAGTCGCCAGTCCCACATGAAGTCCCCGGTCGATAAACTGGTTGACCGGCGCAACACCGGAGGCAAGGTTCATGTTCGATTCCGGCGAGTGCGCGATATACACGCCCCGTCTGAGCATCAGCTCCTGCTCGGCGTCGTTCGAGTGCACACAGTGCGCCATGATGCAGGGATACCCCCCGCCGAACATGCCGAACTGGTCATAGGCATCGCCATAGAATTTGGACCTTGGGCAAAGCTCCTTCACCCACTCGATCTCGCCGAGATTTTCAGACAAATGGCTCTGCACCGGCAGATCGTATTTTACGCGCAGCCGCGAGAGCGCATACATGAAATCGTCCGTACACGACGGAATGAAGCGCGGGGTCAGAATCGGCTTCGTATGCGAAAAGCGCTCACGCGACTGCACCACCCAGCGTTCCGTGTCGCGGATTGCCTGATTGGTGGAGATTTCGCGCAGATACCCCGGACAGTTGCGGTTCATGTTGACCTTGCCGACATAGGTGCTGAGCCCCGCATCCTCGAGCTTCTGCATCAGAAGCAGTGTCGCCGGAATGTGCAGCGTCGCAAAAATGCACGCGCGCGTGGTCGTGCTGCGGGCAAGGCGCGAAACAAAGCTCTCATACGCCGTCTCTGCATACGAGAGGTCCTCATATTTGGACTCTTCGGGGAAGGTGTAGGTGTTGAGCCAGTCGAGCAGCTCCAGATCCATCCCGAGCCCCCGGAAGGAAAACTGCGGCGCGTGAACGTGCAGGTCCGTCATGCCGGGAATGATCAGCTTTCCCGTATAATCAAAAACGTCCAGGTTCGCGAAGCGCTCGGGCTTGCTGCGGAAGACGCCTGCCGCCCTGCCGTCGCGGCAGAGCAGCCAGCCGTCGTCGAGAATTTCTATGGTATCGGGGCTGCTGCTGTATAAAAGTGTCCCTCGCAGGAAAAACGGTTCGTGCATGATACTACCTCTTTCAAAGCGGCGCCTCCCGGAAGCAACGCGCCGCAGCATGATCAACTGACGCTATCATATCATGTTTGCCGCCCGTTTTCCACGTCCGTCTTTCGTCAAACTTCACGAAATCCACCCGCTTTGTCTGCGCAAAAGGACAAGGCGCGCAAAAAGCTAAAAAATTTTTAGGTTTCTTGTGAAAGGCGTACAGCTTTATCGAAACGAGAAAAGTGATTCTGAACAATTCTGACGAATCATTTCTGTGCATAGCTTACAACCGTCCCGAAAAACTAAAAATTTGTTAGGTCAATATGGTCGAATATCCGCAAAACAGCACAAAAACTAAATATTTTTTAGAAAGGGGATTGCATTCTTTGCATAAATCATGTAAAATGAAGGCACTTGATTGACCTGCAAAAAGTTTTTTCGTTTTGCACCCGATCATTCGCAACCCACAAAAAATTTAGGAGGAATCGCTAAATGAAAAAGATCATCGCCCTGCTTCTGGCACTGGTTATGGTTTTTGCTCTGGCAGCCTGCGCGTCCAAGACCGAGGCTCCCGCTGAGGAAACCAAGACCGAGACCGCTGCAACCGAAACTGCAACGGAAGAAAAGACCGAACAGACCACCGAGGAGCCTGCCGCTGAGACGGCTGCTCCCACCGACTTCAAGGTTGGCTTCATCATGCTCCATGATGAAAACTCCACCTACGACCTGAACTTCATCAACGGCGCGAAGGAAGCTGCCGAGGCTCTGGGCGTGGAATACGTCATCAAGACGAACGTTCCCGAAGGTCAGGAATGCTACGACGCCGCTGCGGATCTGGCTGACGCCGGCTGCAACATCGTCTTCGCCGACTCCTTCGGTCATGAGGACTACATGATTCAGGCTGCAAAGGAATTCCCGGATGTCCAGTTCTGCCACTCCACCGGCACGAAGGCGCACACCGAGAACCTTGCCAACTACCACAACGCTTTCGCCTCCATCTATGAAGGCCGCTACCTCGCCGGTATCGTCGCCGGTATGAAGCTCAACGAGATGATCGAAGCCGGTCAGTTCACCGCTGACGAGGCAAAGATCGGCTACGTCGGCGCTTTCACCTACGCCGAGGTTATCTCCGGCTACACCTCCTTCTTCCTGGGCGCACGTTCCGTCTGCCCGACCGCCACGATGGAAGTCACCTTCACCGGCAGCTGGTACGACGAGACCGCTGAGAAGGAAGGCGCACAGAAGCTCATCAACAACGGCTGCAAGCTCATCAGCCAGCACGCCGACTCCATGGGCGCTCCGACCGCCTGCGAGACCGCCGGTGTCCCCGACGTCTCCTACAACGGCTCGACCCAAGCTGCCTGCCCGAACACCTACCTCGTTTCTTCCCGTATCGACTGGGCTCCGTACTACAAGTACGCCATCACCGCTGCGATGAACGGCGAAGCCATCGACGCTGACTGGACCGGCACGCTCGCTACCGGCTCCGTCGTCCTGACCGAACTCAATGAGAACGTTGTCGCCGCCGGCACCGCGGAAGCTGTCGAGGCTGCCAAGGCAGAGCTCGAGGCTGGCACGCGCCATGTCTACGACGTGACCACCTTCACCGTTGACGGTCAGCAGCTGACCTCCTCCATGGCGGACGTTGATACCGATCCGGATTACACGCCCGACACCGAGGCAATCGTGGACGGCTACTTCGCAGAGTCCACCTTCCGTTCGGCTCCTTACTTCCAGCTGAACATCGACGGCATCACGCTGCTCGACCAGGC
>DPCD01000138.1:0-212 GCA_003516765.1 Clostridiales bacterium
AAGACCGGGCGCCTGCTGACTGGGAACCAGCGGGCGCCCGTCTTTTTTGTAGAGCGGAACCACCGGTGCGCACGCCGATGTGCTTCGCCGGGTGCGCCGGAGGCTCCTGTTGTTTTATTAAAGTGCGGTCGAGCCGCCTTGCCGATAGCGGCGAGGCGCGCAGAGCGGGCGGGAAAAGCAAGCGGCTTTTTGTGCAAAACTGCCTTTGCAAA
>DPCD01000138.1:224-12407 GCA_003516765.1 Clostridiales bacterium
CTCGAGGGCATGGCCTGCCCCGGTGGGTGCATCGCTGGCGCGGGCACGGTCATCTCCAGCGACGCGGCGGCAAAAAAGCTTCAGCAGCATATGGCCGAGGCGGAGATCCAGTCCAGCGCGGACAGCCCGTATGCCGATCTTGCCGACCAGCTGAACGAGCCGTGATGCGCAAAAGCGCCAAAAATCAGAGACAGATTTTGTTCAAAACTGCCTTTGCAAACGGCGCTTCCTCCCGGTAGAATAAATAGGACAACGTGTGGCACTTTGCGTAATTCCGGTTGCAGAGTGCCGCGCGCTTTTTGTTTGCTTGGAGGGAAATTATGGAACAGAACAATTCGCATCTAGCTGAGTGCCGGGTGGACGCGCTCATGCGCGCTTATGCGCTGCCGTGCATCATATCTCTGCTGGTAGGGGCGCTGTATAACATCGTCGACCAGATTTTCATCGCGAACGCAAGCTATCTCGGCTCTTACGGCAACGCAGCAAACACGGTTGTGTTCCCGTTGACCGTCGTGGCGCTGGCGCTTGCGGTGATGGTGGGCGACGGCTGTTGCGCGTATGTGTCGATCTGTCTGGGAAAGGGAGAAACGCAGCGCGCGAAGCACAGCGCCGGCAATGCGGTTGTGCTGTGCATCGCCGCAAGCCTGGTTCTTACGGCGCTCTATCTTGCCTTTGCAGACCCCATCCTTGCCATGTTCGGCGGCACGGTCAACGAGCAGACGTATCAGTGCAGCCGGGAGTATTTCTTCTACATTACCCTCGGCATTCCGCTTTACATGTTCGGTCAGGCGATGAACCCCATCATCCGCGCCGATGGCAGTCCGCGCTTTGCGATGGTCTCGACGCTTGCCGGTGCGCTCGCCAATATCATTCTGGACCCGGTTTTCATCTTCTGTTTCCATTGGGGCATGATGGGAGCCGCCGTCGCAACCGTCGCCGGGCAGGCAATCACAGCGGGGCTTGCCGTGTGGTATCTGTGCCATATGAAGCGGATAAAGCCCGCAAAGCTCGATTTCCGGCTTTCCGGACCGGTCTGCCGACGGACGCTGGTGCTGGGGCTGACGAGTCTTCTGTCGCAGCTTTCTCTGGTTGCGGCGATGGCGGCAATCAACAACATGCTGCGCAAATATGGCGCGCAGGACGAGATTTTCTCTCAGCCGCAATACGCACAGATTCCGATGGCAGTCGTCGGCATTGTCATGAAATTCTTCCAGATCGTCATTTCCATCGTCGTCGGCATGGCGGCGGGCTGCATCCCGATTGTGGGTTTCAATATGGGCGCGGGGCTGAATGCGCGCGTCAAGGCACTGTTTACGAAGCTGCTGGTCTGTGAGGCGCTGGTGGGGCTGCTGGCGCTTGCGCTGGTCGAGGTGTTTCCGAGGCAGCTCATCGGCATTTTCGGCGCGGCAAATGAGAGCGCGTACTATACGCAGTTTGCCCTGCGGGCATTCCGGATCTATCTGTGCATGATGGTCCTCGCCTGCGTGAACAAGGCGTGCTTCATCTTTTTGCAGGCGATGGGCAAGGCGGCGGCGTCGACCGCGCTGTCGATGCTCCGCGAGATCGTCTTCGGCGTGGGCTTTGCCATTGTGCTGCCGAAATTCTTCGGGCTCAGCGGCGTGCTGTATTCCATGCCGGTCTCGGACGTTCTGACGTTCGCGGTTTCAGCGGTTCTGATTGCGAAGACCTACCGGGAGCTGAACGCGCCTGCCGCAGCAGAATAATTTACAATTTCGCACTGGATAGCGGGCGCGTGTTTGTGGTATGCTAGGGTGTACAAACCGGACAAGGAGGCGTTCTGCACATGTGTACAGCCGCAACATATCAGACAAAGGACTTTTATTTTGGACGCAATCTCGACTACGAGTTTCCCTACGGCGAGGAGGTCTGCATCGTACCGCGCAGCTTCCCGATTCCGCTGCGCCATCTTCCGGCGCTGCAGACGCACTACGCCATGATCGGCATGGCGCATGTGGAAGACGGATTTCCGCTGTTCTATGACGCGGTCAACGAGACGGGGCTCTGCATCGCGGGGCTCAACTTCGTCGGCAACGCCGCATACGCAGAGCCGACAGACGGAAAGACGAACGTGGCGCAGTTTGAGCTGATCGAGTGGCTTCTCGGCACGTGCCGGAATCTGGAGCAGGCGCGCCGGGCGCTTGCAGGCTGCAATCTCGTCGGAACGCCGTTTTCCGGAAAGCTTCCCACCGCGCAGCTGCACTGGCTGATTGCCGACGAGACGGGCGCTATCGTGCTCGAAAGCACGCAGGACGGGCTTCACATCTATGAAAACCCCACGGGCGTGCTGACCAACAATCCGCCGTTTCCGATGCAGCTGTTCGCGCTCAACAATTACGCGCAGCTCTCGCCCCGCCCGCCGGTCAACCGCTTTTCCAAAGACCTTTCGCTCCGGGAATACTCGCGGGGCATGGGCGCAATCGGTCTGCCGGGCGATCTGTCGTCGCAGTCGCGCTTCCTCCGCGCGGCGTTCACGAGGCTCAACGCCAAATCAGATGACACGGAGGAAGCCTCTGTCAGCCAGTTTTTCCACATCCTGACCTCCGTCGAGCAGACGCGCGGCTGCTGCGAGCTGGAGAACGGAAAATACGAGATCACGCTGTACTCGAGCTGCTGCAACGCAAAAACCGGCGTCTATTACTACACGACCTATGAAAACCGGCGCATCACGGCGATCCGGCTGCGCGCAGAGAATCTGGACGCACAGACGCTTTTCCGCTTCCCGCTGGTGCAGCAGCAGAGCATCTGCTATCTCAACGGCGAAAACGCATAGTTTATCCATGCTCCGGCTGTTCTTCGGAACAGTCGGGGCATTTTTTCGCATGGGGAAAAAGGGTTTGACAGGCGCGGGAAAAGCGGATATGATAGACTCGACATTGATTGGAAACGAACCGGCTTTGCCGGTCCACGGAGGCATCCCATATGAAAGAATCCATTCACAAGTATTTTAAGGTCGGTACCATCCAGTGGATGAGCTTTCCGAACAGCGCGCCGCTTGATTCGCTGCTCGCCATCGCGCGCGACGATTATTTTGACGCGGTCGAGCTGACGGGCTACGGCGCAGACCGTGGCAAGGCAAAGGCGATTCTCGACCAGAGCCACCTGACTGTCTGCTTCGGCTCGCACCCGATTGAGCTGAAAAACAAGCTCAACCCGAACGCACTGGATGAGGCAGAGCGGCAGAAGGCAGAGGATGTGCTGAAGCAGACCATCGATGAGGCGGAATACCTCGGCTCGAAGGGCGTTACGTTCCTCGCCGGGCACTGGCAGGAGGACACGAAGGAGCAGGCGTATGCGCAGCTTCTCAAGACCACGCGCGCGCTGTGCGATTATGCGGCGGAAAAGAACATGATGGTCGAGATGGAGGTCTTCGATTTTGACATGGACAAGGCGGCACTGATCGGTCCTGCGCCCCTGGCTGCACGTTTTGCTGCCGACATGCGCACGACGCACAACAACTTCGGTCTCGTCGTCGATCTGAGCCATTTCCCCACAACCTATGAGACCAGCCGCTTCGTCATCCGCACGCTGCGCCCGTATATTTCGCATTTCCACTTCGGAAACGCGGTCGTTAAGCCCGGCTGCGACGGCTACGGCGACAAGCACCCGCGCTTCGGCTATCCGAACAGCGCCAACGACGTCGCTGAAATGCTCGACTTCCTGCGCGTTTTGAAAGAGGAAGGCTTCTTCGACGCGGAAAATCCCTATGTCCTGTCCGCCGAGGTCACGCTCCGTCCGGGCGAGGACGAAGGCATTGTGCTGGCAAACACAAAGCGTGTGTTAAATCGCGCCTGGGCGCTGCTGGAAGACTGATCGCAAAACCTGCCCCCGCAAAATGCATTTTGGAGGGAATCACATGAAACTGGTCGTTCTGGACGGCTACACCGAAAACCCCGGCGATCTGAGCTGGGAGGCGCTTCAGGCATTTGGCGAGGTGACGGTCTATGACCGCACGTCCTATGTCGACGCGCCCATCATCGCAGAGCGCCTGCAGGATGCGGACATCGCCGTGGTCAACAAGACGCCCATCACGAAACAGACGCTGGACGCCTGCCCGCACTTAAAACTCATCTGCGTGCTTGCCACGGGCTACAATGTCGTCGACTGCGCCTGCGCAAAGGAAAAAGGCATTCCGGTCTGCAACGTGCCGGCATACGGCACGGCGTCGGTCAGCCAGTTTGCCATCGCGCTGCTTCTGGAGCTTTGCCACCACATCGGGCACCACAGCGAAACGGTACACGCCGGACGCTGGGCAAATAACGCCGACTGGTGCTACTGGGACTATCCCATGGTCGAGCTTGCCGGCAAGACCATCGGCATCATCGGCTTCGGCAGAATCGGTCAGGCGACCGGCAGAATTGCTGCCGCGCTCGGCATGCGCGTTCTGGCGCACAGCCCGCACGAAAGTGACGAAGGGCGCAGAATCGGCACGTATGTGGATCTCGACACGCTGCTGCGCGAGTCGGATGTCATCAGCCTGCACTGCCCGCTGACAAAGGACAACGCGGAGCTGATTGACCGCCAGACGATTGCAAAGATGAAAGACGGCGCGCTTCTGGTGAACAACGCCAGAGGGCAGCTTCTGAACGAGCAGGATGTGGCGGACGCGCTGAACAGCGGAAAGCTTGCCGGCGCGGCGCTCGATGTGGTTTCCGCAGAGCCGATTCATGCCGATAACCCCCTGCTTTCGGCAAAAAACTGTATCCTCACGCCGCATATCTCGTGGGCGCCGCTGGAGAGCCGGCAGCGCATCATGGATATCACGGCTGCAAATATCCAGGCGTTCCTCAACGGTGCGCCGCAGAACGTTGTCAACAAGTGAGATTGGAGGACTGTATGAAATTAACTGCTGCTGAAACGGCACAGCTCAATGCGCTCTGCAAAAAGTTCCGCATTGACGTGCTGACGGTTCTGCATGAAAAGCAGACCGGTCATCCGGGCGGATCGCTGTCCGTCTGCGAAATTCTGACGACCCTGTATTTTAAAGAGATGAATGTCCGCCCGGACGAGCCCCAGTGGGCAGAGCGCGACCGTCTCGTGCTGTCGAAGGGTCACGCCGCGCCGATGCTCTATCGCGTGCTGGCGGAAAAGGGCTTCTTCCCGGTTGAGGAAATGCACACGCTGCGCGACTTTGAGACGCGCCTGCAGGGGCATCCCTGCGCGCGCGAGACCCCGGGTGTGGACGCCACCACAGGTCCTCTGGGCATGGGTCTTTCCGCTGCGGTCGGCATGGCGGTCGGTCTGCGCATGAAGAAAAGCGACGCGAGAGTCTACGCCATCCTCGGCGACGGCGAAATTGAAGAGGGCACGATCTGGGAAGCGTGCATGTCCGCCAACAAGTTCAAGGTCGACAATCTCTGCGCCGTCCTCGACTGGAACGGCGTGCAGCTCGACGGCACGAACGACGAAATTATGCCGCTCGGCGATGTGAACGCAAAGTTCCGCGCGTTCGGCTGGAACACGATCGAAATTGACGGTCACGACGTGAATGCGCTCCATGACGCCTTCGAGCAGGCAAAGACCGTCAAGGGTCAGCCGACCATCATCCTGGCGCATACCATCAAGGGCAAGGGCGTCTCGTTCATGGAGGGCAAGAGCGGCTGGCACGGCAAGGCAATCGACGACGAAAGCTTCGCGCAGGCGATGAAAGAGCTGGGAGGTGCGCAGTAATGGGAAAGGCAATCCGTGAAGTATACGGCGAGGCATTGGTCAAATACGGCAAGGACGACGAGCGGATCGTGGTTCTCGACGCGGACCTCAGCGGCTCGACGAAGTCGGGTATTTTCGGAAAAGCGTGCCCCGAGCGGTTTTTGAACGTCGGCATCGCAGAGTCCAACATGGTCGGCATGGCGGCAGGGCTCGCCTCGGTCGGCAAGATTCCGTTTGTGAACACCTTTACGGTCTTCCTGACGACGCTGGGTCTTTGCGCGGCAAGAGCGTTCGGCTCTTACTCGCAGCTGCCGATCAAGTTTGCCGGCGCATACGGCGGCATGTCCGACGCCTTCGACGGTCCGAGCCATCATGCGCTCGAGGACATCGCAGTCATGCGGAGTCTGGCAAACGTGCAGGTTTTCGTACCGTGCGATGCAGTGCAGACCGAGTGGCTGGTCAAGTACGCAATTGACACGCCGAAGCCCATCTATCTGCGCCTTTCGCGCGACAAGTTCAAGGACCTCTACACCAGCGAAACCGAATTCGCACCCGGCAAGGGCATCGTCGTCCGCGAGGGCACGGACATCACGGTCATTGCCTGCGGTCTGATGGTCGGAAACGCGATCGACGCGGCAGAGGAGCTTGCAAAAGAAGGCATTTCCGTGCGCGTGGTCGACATGTTCAGCATCAAGCCGATTGACGAAGAGCTGATTGTCCGCTGCGCAAAGGAAACCGGCGCCATCGTCTCTGCCGAGGAGCACAACATTTACGGCGGACTCGGCAGCGCGGTTGCCGAGGTGCTGACGAAGCACGGCTGCGGCGTAACGCAGGGCTTTGTCGGCGTCAACGACTGCCACGGCGAGTGCGGTCCTTACAAGAAGCTTCTTGCGAAGTACGGTCTGGACGCGAACGCAATTGCCAACAAAGTTCGCGAAACGCTGTCAAAGAAGTAATTTCCCAAAAAGCAAGCGCCCGAAGGCAAAGCCTCCGGGCGCTTTTTGCGGCAGAAAAAGGAGCGATACCTTGCGGTATCGCTCCTTTGCTTTTTGAAATTTCAGATTGCCTTCTTCGCGGTCTCGACGAGAACCTTGAAAGCCTCTGCGTCGGCAATTGCCAACTCGGAGAGCGCCTTGCGGTTCATCTCGATGCCGGACTTCTTCAGACCGTTCATGAAACGGGAATAGTTGATGCCGTAGGGAGCGACGGCAGCGGAAATACGGGAAATCCACAGCTGACGGAACTCTCTCTTCTTCAGCTTGCGGCCAACGTATGCGTAAACGCCGGACTTTGCGACCGCCTGCTTCGCCATCTTAAAGTGGCGGGACTTGGAACCCCAGTAGGACTTTGCCAGCTTCAGGGTCTTATTTCTTCTCTTGCGCGTCATCATTGCGCCTTTAACTCTTGCCATTCTTGTATCCTCCTATGTGTCGTCAATCCTTACCGATTATTTGTAAGGAATCATCTTTTTCACGATATCTTCCACGGTCACGTCGGCATAGCCGTTCTTGCGAAGGTTACGGGTACGCTTGGTGGGCTTTTTGGTGAGGATATGGCTCTTGAATGCGTGCGCTCTCTTGACCTTTCCGGTCTTGGTCAGATTGAATCTTTTCTTTGCGCCGCTATGGGTCTTCAGCTTAGGCATAGTGGTTCTCCTTCCGTGTTTTGCTTCTTTTGCAGGTTATTTGGAATTTTTGGGGCTGAGGAACATGGACATGTTGCGTCCCTCCAGCTTTGCGCCCTTGGCAACGGTGGCAACCTCATCGCAATCGGCGCCAAACTGCTTGAGCAGCTGCTCGCCGAGCGAGGTGTGTGCCATTTCGCGGCCGCGGAAACGAACAGTGACTTTGACCCGGTTGCCATCTTTCAGGAACTTCTGGGCGTTTTTGACTTTGGTATTGAAGTCGTTGGTGTCGATGCTCGGGGACATGCGAATCTCCTTGACCTCGACGACCTTCTGGTTCTTCTTGGCTTCTTTTTCTTTCTTCAGCTGCTCGAAACGGAACTTGCCGTAGTCCATGATCTTGCAGACCGGGGGCACGGCATTCGGCGCGATCTTGACCAGATCGAGATCCTTTTCTTCTGCCAGCGCCAGAGCAGCGGCGGACGTCATAATACCAAGCTGATCGCCTTCAGCTCCGATCACGCGGAGCTCCTTGTCCCGGATTTCCTCGTTGATCTGATGTTCTAATTTACCGATGGGAAAGCACCTCCAAATGCAAAGTGCGGATGCCGACAAGCACCCGCACACAAAAAGCCCCAACTGGGGACAATTTCTGTATCAACCTCTTCGCGAAGCTTGAGGTGAGTGCGGCGCTTCCCGCTCCTTCTTTGTTTTCTCTAGCTATTATAGTGACAAAACAGCCGGATGTCAATACAAATTTTGCGAAACCGGCAGGTTTTTTCGCTCAATCCAGGAAAATCGGCAGCGCCGGGGGCGCCATCGTAAACAGAATCAGCGCCGCACCGTAAAGCCCCGCCGCAATCACCAGCACGCCGCACAGCCACGCGAGCTTCCCCGTGCGGCAAAGCTTTGCCGAAAGCCGGAAGCCCAGCGCAAGCGTCAGAACATAGAGCGTGATATTCAGCCACCCTGCCGTAAAGGAAAAGCCGGACTCGAGCGTATAGTAGACCCCGAGCAGAAACGCGGGCATTGCCAGAAGCGCCGCCAGCGTGCCGCTCCATGCCGCCTGCGTATCGGCTGCCTTCCGGTTCAGCACAAAGCCGCAGACCAGAAACGGCGCGTACAGCAGCTTCAGATGCTCCCACACGCTCTCGGACACCGGGCAGAAAAGCCCCACCAGCGGCGACGGGCACAGATCATACGCAAAATGCAGCGCGCTTCCGGCAAGCGCCGTCAGCAAAAAGGCAAGAAACCAGCGACCCTTCATAAAAAATCCCTCCCACCAATACAATATTGGCGGGAGAGAAAAATATGCAGGAAAAACGCCAAAAGGAACGCCAGCCGAATCCTCTTGCCGATCCGGCTGGCGTTCCTCATAAATACTTACTGGAAGAACTGCGCATGGACCGCGCGCATGGCGCGCTCGGAGTCTTCCTTGTCGATGAGGACCGAGAGCTTGATCTCGCTCGTGGAGATCATGTGGATGTTGATGTGCGCCGCGTAGAGCGCTTCAAACATCTTGGCGGCAACGCCGGGGTTTCCCTGCATGCCCGCGCCCACGACGGAGACCTTTGCAACGTCGGTGTTGATATCGATGTGATCGAACTTGAGGCTGTCGCGGTTCGCGTTCAGAACCTCCTCGCAGCGCGCCGCGTCCTTGTCTGCCACGGTGAAGACGATGTCCTTGCACTCGTCGTGACCGTAGGACTGCAGAATCATGTCGACGTTGATCTTTTCCTTGGCAAGCAGGCTGAATACCTTGTAGGCAACGCCCGGCACGTCCGGCATTGCGGCAAGGGCAATGCGCGCGATCTTTTTATCCTGCGCCACACCGGCGATATAAGTCTTTTCCACGTTCTTGACAACCTCCTTGACAATCGTACCGGGATTTCCGGAAAAGCTGGACAGAACCTCCAGCTGCACACCATAGCTCTTGGCGAGCTCTACCGAGCGGTTATTGAGGACCTGTGCGCCGAGCGACGCCAGCTCCAGCATTTCGTTATACGTAATTTCGGGCAGCTTCTTTGCCTCCGGCACAATGCGCGGATCGCAGGTATAAACGCCGTCGACATCCGTAAAGATCTGGCACAGATCCGCCTGCAGCGCAATTGCCATCGCAACCGCCGTCGTATCCGAGCCGCCGCGTCCGAGCGTCGTCACATCGCCGTATTTGTCCACGCCCTGGAAGCCCGCGACAAGGACGATGCGCTTTTTGTCCAGCTCCTCCTTCACGCGCTCGCACGTGACCTTCTTGATGCGGGCGAACGAGTGGGTCGACGACGTGTTCATGCCGACCTGCCAGCCGCAAAGAGACACAACCGGATAGCCCAGCTTTTCAATTGCCATTGCCATCAGCGCAATCGACATCTGCTCGCCGCATGCCAGCAGCATATCCATCTCGCGCTTCGAGGCGTTGGGGTTAATCTCCTCCGCCTTGGCAATCAGATCGTCCGTGGTGTCGCCCTGCGCAGACAGCACCACGCACATCTCGTTGCCCTTCGCGTAGGAGTCCGTAATGATTTTTGCCACGCGGAAGATGCGCTCTGCGTTTGCAACCGAGCTTCCGCCGAATTTCTGTACAATACGTGCCATGTTTTCCCTCCTGGAGCTTATTCAAAAATGGGCCATGCGGATGCGGGCTGTATACCGCCGGACAGAACCTTCCCTGCCTCAATGGGCGCGGTGATGCCGGCGATAAAGCCCGCGCGCGCCGGAAGCCAGCTGATTTTGCCGAGCTGCTGCTCCAGCGCCGCCCGGTCTGCCTCCGGAACGCGGACATAGAACCGCGCGTGGAACTGTAAGAAGCTTGCGGGCGCCTCGTTGCAGGCGTCCCAGCCCGCAGGCTGCACACGACCCGGATTTTTCACAATGTCGATGATATCGCCGATGACGGCGCTCGCCGTCGGATAGCGCCCCGCGCCCGGTCCGGCAAAGAGCACCTCGCCGACCTCGCTTGCTCGGACGCACACGGCGTTAAATACCCCGTTCACGCCTGCCAGCAGCGCCGAAGCTTTGATGAAGTGCGGGCTGACGAAGCAGAAGCGTTTGCCGTTTTGCAGCAGCGTTCTTCCGAGCAGCTTGATCTTCATGCCGCCGGACTCCGCGAACGCCGCATCCAGCGCGTCGACCTTCGAGATCCCCTCGACGTGGATATCCTCGGGGCTGACGTTCTTGCCGAAGGCAAGACCTGAGAGGATGCAGCTTTTTCTTGCCGCGTCGATGCCCTCGACATCTGCGGTGGGGTCCGCCTCAGCATAGCCCAGACGCTGGGCATTGGAAAGCGCATCGGCGTAGCTCTCACCGTTTTCCAGCATCTGCGTCAGAATGTAATTGGTTGTGCCGTTCAGGATGCCGGAAACCTCGGTGATTTCGTTCGCGCCCAGGCAGCGGGTGAGGGGATTGAGAACCGGAATGCCGCCCGCGACCGACGCTTCAAAGAGGATATTCACGCCGTTCGCCTTAGCCAGCGCGAACAGCTCGAGCCCGTGCTCGGCAATGAGCTGCTTGTTGGCAGTGACGACGTGCTTGCCCGCCTTGAGCGCACGCGAAACAAAATCGAGCGCCACGGTGCTGCCGCCGATGGTTTCGACCACGAGATCAATTTTGGGGTCCTGCTCGATGGCAGAAAAATCGGAGACAAAGTACGGCGCAAACGGACCGTCCTTCTTGGGGGTTCTGGTGTAGATTGCCTTGAGGACGATTTTCTCGCCCGCGTTTTTTTCCAGCAGCGCCGCGTTTTTCAGCAGAATCTCTGCCACGCCGCCGCCGACCACGCCGAGTCCGGCAATTGCAATATGCTTCATAGACTGTTCTCCTCAGTGGTTCGCCATTTCGAAAATTTCGCGCAGCGCCTCGTGGTCCAGACTGACCAGCGTTCCGACCCGGCGCGTGCCATGGTAGCTGACTCGTGCGGCAAGATCCTCGACGCCCGCCGCATCCTGCGCGCCGCAGGAAAGCGCGCCGATGGAAACCGGCATGCCGAGGCTCTTGAAATACGCCTCGGAGGCGTCGATGCCGGCGTTTGCCGCCTTGTGGATATTGGGCTCTGCAATATCCCAGACGCTGCGGGCAAAGCGGGCAAAGAGCTTCTCGTTCTCCGGATTGACCTTGCAGACGTATCTTGCCCAGCTGCACCAGAGCGCAGAAAGGGCTTCTGCATGGATGATGTCAAATTTCTCGCTCAGCGCGAAGCTGACCGGGTGGACCGAAAGACCTTTCGCGCCGCCGAGTCCGGTCAGCCCGTTGTGAGACAGACTGCCGCACCACATAATCTCGCTCATCGCATCGTAATCGCCTGGGTTATCAACCACAGCAGGTCCGTTTGCGATCGTCACGCGCAGCACGCTCTCGGCAAGCTGCATCGTCGTTTCGTTTCCCTGAATCGGGTTAAAATAGCGCTCTAACGTGTGCATCAGAATATCCGTCACGCCGCAGGCGACCTGCCGCCGGGGAAGCGTTGCGGCAAGCGCGGGGTCCATGATGGCAAAGACCGGGCGGTTATAATCCGTATTGAGCCCGCGCTTCTGCAAAATGATCTCGTCGGTGAGGACGGCGGAATCGCTCGTCTCGCTGCCGGAGGCGGGGATAGTGAGAATGACGCCGACGGGCGTGGTCTTTTCGACCTTCTTTTTTCCGAGCCAGAAGTCCCAGATATCGATATCCGGATTCGCTCTTCCGTGGGCGATTGCCTTCGCGGTGTCAATAACGCTGCCGCCGCCGATGGCAAGAATCAGCTGCGCGTCCATGGCAATTGCCTTTTTGACGCCCTCGCGCGCCAGCCCCAGGTGCGGGTTCGGCTGCACGCCGCCGAGCGTGTCATACGAAACGCCAGCGCCGCCAAGAAGCGCCAACACCCGGTCCAGAAGACCGCTTTTCTTTGCGCTGTGCCCGCC
>DPCD01000138.1:12614-12906 GCA_003516765.1 Clostridiales bacterium
CCCGCCGTAGACCACAAGCACGCGGCTCGCGCCGCTTTTTTTCAGCTGCTCGGGCAGCTTCTCCACGCTGTCTTTTCCAAAGACGATCCGCGTCGGGACACAATATTCAAACGCCTGCATGAGATTCGTTTCCTCCTTCTTATCCGGCGACCGCCTCGGCGCGCACGACCCCGCGGGTCTCGCTGAGCAGCCGCGTCAGTTCCTCAATCGGGCAGATAAGCGCGCCTGTCTCGGCAGAGATCGTGACCATTGCCTTACCGCCGGTCGGAATGGACTGGTTGATGGTCAGTAT
>DPCD01000079.1:0-2036 GCA_003516765.1 Clostridiales bacterium
AAGAGAAACATCTTTCAAAATAAAGCCGCCGCAAGCGTCGCGGCGGCATTGTATTGCCCGCAGAGCTGTCGTACAATAGCTATACGAGTCAGCTTCTGCACCTTGAAAATTTCATATTTTGCTTCGTATGAGGAGGACCCCACGATGGAAAAGCGAGAAAGCGAAACCCTGACAGCACGCGACATCAAGCAGATTTTGAATATCAGCATCAACGCCGCGTACAACCTGATCCACAGCAAGTCATTCCCGGTCATCCGGATTGGCAACTCGTTCCGCGTTCCCAAAGCCCCGTTTTACGAGTGGATGAAATCTTCTCATACGATCATGAACTGAAAGCAAATCTCCAAATTTTATCAAAGAAATTGGAGGTTGATAGCATGACACGTCGTTCCAACGGAGAAGGCAGCTTCTATCAGCAAAAAGATAAATCCTGGGTCTACCAGATCACCTACGGACGGAAGGCTGACGGCAGCCCATACCGCAAATCCTTCAAGGGCCGCACCAAGACGATCTGCAAGGAGCGCCGGGCGCAATGGGAAGAAGAACAGGCACGCCTCAAAGCCGAGGAAGAAGCGCAGGCGCAGGAAGCCGCCCGCCTCGAAGCGCTCCGGGCAAAGCTCGGGCACCCCATTGAGGCGGAAATACTGTTCTCAGAAGCCTTCCTCAAATGGCTTGAACTTTACAAATCGCCGCCTGCCAGAAAGCCGTCCACCTATGCAAGCTATCTGGATACATATCGAATCCACTTCGCGGAAGCCTTTGGAAACCTGCCGCTCTACCAGATCACGCAGGACACCATACAGGACTATTATCAAAGAAAGCAGAAAAACGGCGGCCGTTTGGATGGGCGGAAAGGCGGCCTGTCCGCAAAGACCATTCAGAACCAGTATATGCTGCTGAAGGACTTTTTCGCGTATGCCATGAGGAAATACCACCTGCCGTGTAATCCCACGGTTGACACGACAAGGCCGGAAGTTATTACGCCGGAGATGCGTGTCCTGAGCCCGTCGGAAATGCAGGTCTTCATCGAGGAGGTCATGCGTGAAACGCAGCGCGTGGCGATTCTGACGACGCTGTTCGTCGGCTTTCGTGTCGGCGAGGTGCTGGCGCTGAAAATTTCCGATCTGGATTTGGAGAAGCAAACGCTTTCGGTCACGAAAAATCTGATCCGTGTTCCAACAGCGGCCGTTTCTCCAGAGAATCCAAACATTGAGATTCTGAATTACGATCAGAAGAAGAAAACGCACCTTATCGTTCAGAACACGCCGAAGACAAGCACGTCGAACCGTGAGATTGCGATCTCTGACGGCCTGTGCGAGCTTCTGGTGCGCCATCTGTTTACCCTGGCAAATTCCACTTGGCCGAACCCAGACGGGCTGCTGTTCCCGTCCAAAGCCGGGACGCACCTTGATCCCAAGAGCTTTGAGATCCGCTTAGCGGCGGTTTCCAAACGCTGCGAGATTCGCAAGGTCAATCCCCACGCGCTGCGGCACACATTGGCAACGCGGCTGGTGGAAGACAAAGTGCCGCTCAACATCGTGCAGGGGATTCTGGGGCACGCGTCGATTGAGACGACGCGCAAATACCTTCATAAGAACGAAGACATCGAGCGCGAGGCCATCGGCACGATGAGCAATTATCTGCACATGGAGCAGATGGACGCGGCTCCAAAATTAAATGGCGCAGCACCCCGCGCCAAGTTCGCGGATATTCAGCTGCCCAGCTTTCCGCGCCGCAAAAGCCGCACGGCATAAAACGAAAAAACGCGCCGTTGCATACTTTATTGCAAACAGCGCGTAAGGTTGATTGGCAGCACCCTTCCGGCGCAGACCTTTTGGACCGGAAAATATGGATGTAATATCCACTCGTTTCACAAAAGGACTCCTCGGGTGGCACGAATTGCAAATGAGCGAAACGGAGAAATCCGAACATTTCGATAGAGAAATCGCCGCATTTCTCACGAAATACGGCGATTTATGGTTGCGGGAGAGGGATTTGAACCCCCGACCTCCGGGTTATGAGCCCGACGAGCTACC
>DPCD01000079.1:2260-2657 GCA_003516765.1 Clostridiales bacterium
CCCGACGAGCTGCCAGACTGCTCTATCCCGCGATATACTTGCTCGATTGAGCTTAGTTATAATAGCATATACGGCAGGTTCTGTCAAGGGTATTTCAAAAATATTTTTCGGTCGGCTCTGGCTCAATACAAGCTCAGCAGCATCAGCGTCGCGGCGGAAAACAGCATCCAGTACCGGACCGCTTTCTTTCCAGTCACGAGCGAATAGAGGGCGCAGACAGTCCCCGCAGCGAGTACGGCAATCAGCCACGCAGACTGCAACCGCCGGGGTGTGAAGCCGTAGCTGCTGATGTACAGATACAGCTTGGACGCCGCGATGGCAGCAAACACCAGACTCTGGCACAGCAGCACCGCGCACAGAAGCAGAAGCGTCTTTTCCTGCCGGACCGGTTTGACGC
>DPCD01000079.1:2837-6959 GCA_003516765.1 Clostridiales bacterium
AGCCACAAAAGCGCGAAATTGACTGCCATCACCCGGCACAGCGAGAAAAAGCCCTGCCGTGCGTACTCCGCAATCGTGTATCCATCCGGTATCATTTTCACGAACGCGCCGAACAGATACCCCGCCTGCAAGCTGAAAAATGCCAGATACAGCGCCGCAAACACGCCGAGCGCCGCGGTCCAGACCGCAACCGGTACCTTCCGCAGGGACCCCAGCGCCGCGTTCACCCGCTCGCCTCTTGCGCGCACGGCTTCGATTTTCTCGCGCCCGGTTCCCGCGATCAGCCCAAACAGGTACGCGCCGACCGGAAGGCTCAGAAGCACGTTCCATAGCGTCTGCTCGTTCAAACGCCACTGAAACACCCCCAGCAGCTTCTGTGTCCATGCGTCAAACGCCGCGTCCGCGACGGAAAGCTCGCGCACCGCGAGCGCCAGAAGCCCCAGCGCCAGCAGCGCGCCGACTGCCATCGCAGCCCATGCCGCCGGATGCGTTTCCTCGCCCGTTTTCCGGTGCGTCAGCGCAAAACTGACCGTCCGGATGCGCAGGAACAGGTGCTTGAATGGAAAAACAATCAGCCCGAACAGCGCATCAAGCGGCAGAAGGTGCCCGCTCTCCCCTTCCAGAAGCCGTCCTGAGCGGCACAGGAGATAATAAACCGCAAACGCATGGGTAAACAGCGGCGTATAGCCTTCCCAGACGCGGTTTTCGCCAAATGTCGCGGCAAGCGCCGTCACCGCCAGGCAGCCGAGCCAGAACCAGCTCTCGTCCACGCGCGGCGTGCCCCGGTAAAACCACTCTGCCATCGCGCAGAACAGCGCGCAGAACACCGGGAAGCACCACGCCGCGCTCTGCAAATAAAGATACGCCGGCAGATACAGGAAAAACGCCAGTGCCATTTCCCTGCCGCTTGCCGCAAACGGCAGCTTCGGTGCAAAATCCGCATCCAAATTGCCGCCGTTTTCCGGCAAAATGGGCGCAGCAAAGCCCTGGGTGTCCGATCGGACATCCATCTTTTCTTCATCCATATGAACTTCTCCTTATTGATATCTAAGTTGTTCTGTCATTGTGCTTCCGACGCAGTCTCGTCGTCTACAAACTCCAGCAGATCTCCGGGCTGGCACGAAAGCTCGTGGCACAGCGCCATCAGCGTTGAAAACCGGATTGCCTTCGCCTTGTTGTTTTTGAGAATGGACAGGTTTGCAGGCGTGATGCCCACGCGCTCGGCAAGCTCTCCGGCGGATATTTTCCGCTTTGCCATCATCACGTCCAGATTGACCAGAATCTCCATGCCGCGCCTCCTAGATCGTCAGATCCAGATCGTCCTTCATCAAAATCGCCTGCTGGAAGACGTTCTTGACAATCCGGACAATCAGCGCCATGAAGCCCGCTGCGACTGCAATCACGGCAAATGGCAGATAGTAAACCCCGCTCACCAGACAGATCAGCCCCGCACCCACGCAGCACCAGCTCACCGCACGCAAAAGCGCCACGTTCCGCGCATCAAAGACGACCTGCGCACGGATATTTGCAAGCAATCGCCAGAGCTTCCAGAGCAAAATCCAGCCGAAAACGCTGCAAAGATAGATGGTCAGCATCATCAGCTTTCCCGTTTGCCACGGCATACCGCGCAGCCCCGTAAACCAGCGCACCGCGAAATAGCACAGGCAGTCGAGCAGCAGCAAACACACTGCGAACAGCACCACGCACGCCTGCGAGAGCCGGACGCTTTTGTTTTCATTCCAGTCCATCGGAACCACTCTCCTTCCGTTAACCATAGAATACCACGAGGCACATCGTTTGTCAATGCAATTTTATCGTTTATCGATAAATATTTTTCGTTTCTCATGTTCTGTTCCGACAAAAAAAGAGACGGCGAAGCCGTCTCTTTTCTGCTTCATTTTCTGTTATCCGCGCGAGAAGCCGAGGTATCTCGTGCCCTGGAAGGTGAGTTTGCCGGTATCTCCCTCGACAAGCAGCCCATACTCCGAGCCGTCGACGGGCATTTCCACCCGGTCGCCGCTTTCAAACTCAAAGGTCACAAAGTACTTGCTATAGTTGTAGCTGTGCATCATGTCGTCGTTTCCGTGCCGGTGACGGTTCTCGCCCACCTGCATGCGCTTGGAGACGACCTTCGCCTCCGCCGTCAAGCGCGGAGACTGATCGTTTTTCCGCTCCCGCTTTGCCTTGGACACAAATGTTCCCACAATTGTACTGATGACAAAGACAAATACAATCAGAAACAGCAGCGGAAACAGCCTGCCCATAAGATCAAAGCCAAATCCAAAGCCCATATGCGTACCGTCCTTTCTCTTTTCCGGTTATCCCTTATGTCTTATAGACGAAGTATACCGGAAAAGGTTCCGGATTGCAAGCACTCGTTAGTCCTCCTCGCCGCGATAGAGCCGCAAGCCCTCACGCCCTTCTTCGGTGACGGGCTTGAGCCAGCGCATGGAGACAAAGTGCCACAGGCACAGAAGCGACTTTGGAATGTCTTCTCCCAGATACGCCGTGATGACCACGCCGAGGAACGGCAGATGGAATACGCGCGCAGCAAGCAGTGTCAGCGGAATCGACACGAGCCAGAGGCTGCCCAGATCCAGGAACATACCCGTCAGCGTGTCGCCGCCCGAGCGGAAAACGCCCACAACCTGCACATAGGAAATGTTGCGGAAGAAGTATTCCAGCGAGCAGAAGATTGTCACCGCGTAGGCGGTCGAGATGGTCGTTGCAGACAGGTTATCGCCCGTTGCAAACAGCGCGACAAGCGGCTGCCTTGCCGCAACCATCGTAAGCCCGACGATCAGTCCCATCAGCGGCACCAGCACGGAGAAGCGCCGTGCGTCTTCTACGCCGCGCCGGATTTTGCCCTTGCCGATGGATTTGCCGACCATGATCACGCAGGCGTTGCCGAGACCCACATAGAACGCGAAGGCAAGCTCGGAAAATGTCTTGAAGATCGTCATACCCGCATAATATTCGTAGCCGATGTTCGCGTAGATGCGGTTGAGTGTCAGCATGCCGAGCGCCCAGAGTCCTTCGTTGAGCGTGACGGGAAGCGCCTTCGCGTAGAACTCGCCCGCCTCGCGCAGCGTAAAGGCAAATAACTCCTTCACCGGTCCCATCAGCAGATTCTTTTCAAACGCCGAGAAAATAAGAATCAGCACCGGTCCCAGCCACGAGGAAAAGCACGTCGCCAGCGCCGCGCCCTCCACACCGAGCCGCGGCAGACCAAAGGCACCAAAAATGAGACCATAGTCCGCAAAGGCGTTGGCAATTGTCGTGACGATCGAGACATACAGCGGCAGCTTGACCCGCTCCGTACCGCGCAGAACGTTGGAAAGAAGATACGTCAGCGCCACCGCCGGATAGGAAAAGCAGACGATTTTCAGATACCGGCAGCCCGCGTCCAGAACAGCCGGGTCGCTGTTGAACAGTCCCAACACCCAGCCCGGTGCAAAGAACGCAACGCCGAGGAAGGCGGCGGAAATCAGCAGCGCCGTCAGAAGCCCCAGTCCCATCACGCGGCGGATGCCCTTGAGGTTCTGGATGCCCCAGTATTGAGAGATAAACACGCTCATGCCGGAACACAGTCCGAAGCTTAAGAGCCCCGCCATCCAGCCCCACTGCGCCGCCATGCCGACGGCGGAGAGCGTCACGTCGCCGAGGCGCGAGACCATGAGCGTATCGACGAGCTGGAAGGAACTCGTCAGCACATTTTGCAGTGCGACCGGCACTGCCAGCCGCACCGTCACCTTCCAGAAGGGCTTGTCGCCCAGATAATCTGTCAGTTTCATACTCATAAATACTCCGAGACAAAGTAGTGGGGACACCGGAGCCCGGCATCCCCACGAAGTTTTTGGTTGGTCGCGTGAGTGACCCATTTGGTTTTCTTCCGCACCGCAAGCCTTCCGAACGGCACAGATGCGCCGCGAGATTCCTCCGCCTGTGAGCGAGAGATCGCGGTGCAGATGAACGTTTGGAGGGCGCCGCTGTATCGCGTATACCGCAAGCCCTCCGAACGGCACAGATGCGCCGCGAGATCCGCTCACAAAATTAAGCCATGCCCGCCGTGATGATAGCCATCTTATAGACCTCGTCGGCATTGCAGCCGCGGGAGAGGTC
>DPCD01000198.1 GCA_003516765.1 Clostridiales bacterium
TTCACGTACTTCAAAAACGACAACGTCTACGACGGCGTCTGCCCCGAGTGCGGCGAGGAAAATGCGCAGCATGCCTCCTATACCGAGTTCGGCACAAATGAAAAGGGCGTGTCCGTCTCCGCCACGGAAACGATCTCCGGAAACGACGCCGTTCTGTCCGTCGACCCCTACCGCAACGCCGGCTGGGCAGCAGGAAACGGCAGACCTGCAGGCATTGAAGAGGGCGACATTCCCACGGTCCTGCTCAGCGAGGCAGCGTCGGCAAAAGACGCGCTCAAGCTGCTTCTGAACATCTACGACACCTATGGCTGCGCCGACGGTGCGGGGCTTTTCATCACCGATCAGAACGAAAGCTGGTACATTGAAAACTGCTCCGGCACGCAGTATGTGGCAATCCGGCTGAACGATGATCTGCTGTTCCTGGAGCCCAACATGGCGGTCATCGGAAGCGTCGATCTGGACGATACCGAAAACGTAATTGCCTCGCCGAAGCTCATCGAGACGGCAAAGGCAGCCGGAACGTTCCAAGGCAACGAGATTGACAACGTGATTGACTACCGCGCCAGCTACGCCGGAAGACTCGACTCTGCCGACAAGCGGCTTGTAGAAGGTCTCAACTACCTCAACAGCGCCTACAGCTACGACGCGGACGCCTTAGTCACCGACAACAGCCGCTTTACGATTTCCAATATCGACACGACCGGCGCGATTGTCCCGCTCTACACGAACATCTCCGCCGACCGGACGCTGGATGTCGACGATATTCTGAACTACTACAAGCTCAGCACCATCGCAAAGTCCGGCAATCAGGAGATTGAAATCTTCCAGATGTTCAAAGACCGCCCTGCCGAATACGCAACGGTCGGTTGGGTTGCGGTAGCAGATCTGGCATGCAACGTCTTTGTGCCGTATTATCCGATGCTGATCGATTCCATGTATGAGGGCTACCAGGCAGGCACGCCGACCGTACAGTTTACCACCGAGCAGCCGACCGGCGGTCTGTTCTACCCCTATTCCAAGCGCTCTTACAACCGCGAAACCGGCGAGATCACCACGACCGACGGCTACCGGATTCTGCCCGAGGGCTGGGAGAAATCCTACTACTGGAGCTTTGAAATTCTCAACGACTATGTGCGCTACTTTGAATCTGCCGACGGCTCGAAGCTCGTCAGCGACGCGGACCGGCAGTTTGTAAAAACAAAGCTGAACGAACTGCAGCAGGAGTTCTACAGCGATTTCATTTCCATGCAGACGCTGCAGTCGTCTTCGAACGTCCGCAAGCTTGCCACCGAGAATGGCGCGGCAATGGCAAAGAAGGCACAGCAGACCGCGCAGGAGCTGATTGCCTATCTGCAGGGCTCCGAGGCGCTCACGCGCGCCGACGCAGTCTACAGTCTCTGGCTGCGCTCCGGCTCTCCGAAGGCGAAGACCTCTGCGTGCCCGTTTGCGGACGTTTCGAAGGATGCTTCCTACTATGACGCCGTCCTTTGGGCAGCAGAAGCCGGCATCGTCGGCGGTGTCAGCGACAGCAGCTTTGCCCCGGACGCAACCTGCACCCGCGCACAGGCTGCCGTCATCGCCTACCGCGCTGCCGGTTCTCCGAGCGTTTCCGGCGATGGCTTCGCGGATGCAGACGCCGCCGGCTACTATGCGCAGCCCGCGCTCTGGGCAAAGCAAATCGGCGCCGTCTCGGGCAGCAGCTTCCAGCCGGACAGCGCCTGCAGCAAAGCGCAGCTCGATGCCCTGATCGGCGCGATCGCCGCATAATCCCCGCCCAGGCATAGATCAAAAGCCCGCAGGAAAATCCTGCGGGCTTTGCTTTCTGTTTCAGTTCTGCTGCTCTGTATAAAAATTTCGGACAAATTCGATGAACCCCAGCGTCTGCTGCCGCAGCGCGCCGTTTTTGCGCCAGACGAGATATAAGCTCCGCCCCGCGCGGTTTGCCGGCAGCGGGAAGGCAAGGAGCCTACCGGACGCACAGTCGTCCTGCGCCGCCTTGCCGGAGATGATCGAAACGCCGAGCCCTGCGGCGACGAGGTTTTTGATGCTCTGCTGGTCCTCCAGCCGCGCTGCCACATGCAGCGTGCGCTGGCTCAAGCCCTCTTCCTCCAAAAAAGCGTCGGCGCACTTCTGGCTGCCGCTTCCCGCCTCGCGCAGCAAAAGCGGCTCTCGTTCGAGAATGCTTTTCACCGGCGTGCCGTCCTGCAGAAGCTTTGCAAAGTGCGGCGTGTTGGGCATAATCAGCACCATCCGGTCGCGGAAAAAGGGCAGGAAAACCAGCTCCGGCGACTGCTCCTGCGCGCCCGCAAAGCCCAGCTCAAAGCGCCCTGTGCGAAGCTGCTGCAAAACGCCCGCGCTGTCCGACTGCAAAACAGAAAATACCGCGTCCGGATGCTGCGCGCGGAACGGCGGCAGAACCTCGGGCAGAATGTATGCCGACGGAATCGTCGACGCGCCGAGGCGGATGGTATGCTCATCCTGTGCCCAGGCATCGAGCAGCTGGTCCTGCAGCTCCAGCACATGCACCGCATAATCATACAGCTCCCGCCCGCGCGCGGTGATGGCAAGGCTCTTTGTCGTGCGCAGAAAGAGCGTCTCGTGCAGCTCGTCCTCCAATTGGCGGATATGGGCACTGACGGTGGGCTGCGAGGTATAGAGCCGGACAGCCGCCTGCGTGAAGCTGCCGCAGTCGGCAACCGCAACAAACGAACGAAGCTGCTTAAAATCCATGTGCAGCCTCCTTTGTCAGCGCGTCGAGCGCGGCAGCGGCGCGGTCCGCGTCGTCTTCGGTGTTGAAAAATCCAAACGAAAAACGAATCGTCCCCGTCGGGAAGGTGCCGAGCGTCTGGTGCGCGGCAGGCGCGCAGTGAAGTCCTACGCGCGTGGAGATGCCAAACGTTTCATCCAGCTCCGCCGCAATGTCTGCGCAGTCGCGCGCCGTCGTCTGAACCGACACCACGCCTGCCCGGTTTTCGGTGCCGGGCAGACCGAGGATTTGGAGCCGTCCGTCCGCCTGCATGGGGCGCAGTCCCTCCAGAAACCGCTTCGTGAGCGCCAGCTCGTGCGCGCGAACCGTATCCAGCCCCGTTTCCATCAGAAAGCCCAGCGCAGCGTGAAGCCCCGCAAGCCCCGGAAGGTTCATCGTTCCGGGCTCAAACCGGTCGGGCAGAAATTCCGGCATGAACTCGGTGTGGCTCATGCTGCCGGTGCCGCCCGCGAGAAGCGGCGTCAGCTCCTGCACCAGATCTTCTCGCAGGACGATGCCGCCCGTCCCCTGCGGACCGAGCAGCCCCTTGTGCCCCGTAAACGCCACAGCGTCTATGTGACACGTCTGCATATCAATCGGGAAAACACCCGCAGTCTGCGCGCTGTCGAGAAAGAAGCGGAGCTGATGGCGAAGACAGAACGCGCCGATTGCCTCTACCGGCAGCAGCGTTCCGCAGACGTTGCTCGCGTGCAGGCAGACAAAAAGCCTCGTGTTTTTCCGCACAAGCGCTTCCGCCTCCGAAAGCCTGAGTGTGCCGTCCGGATTGCACGGAACCCGGTCAAACATCACGCCCGCAGCTTCCAGCTGCCGCAGCGGGCGCATGACGGCGTTGTGCTCCATCGCGGACACCAGCACATGGTCCCCCGGGTGCAGAAAGCCCTTGAGCAGCAGATTGAGGCTCGTTGTGATATTCGGCGTAAAGACCACGCAGCGCGCGTCCCCGCCATGAAACAGCGCACAGAGCCGCTCGCGCGTTTCAAAGACCAGCTCCTCCGCGCTGTAGGCAGAGCGGTAGCCGCCGCGCGAGACGTTGCTGCCGCAGGCGGTCATATACCGGTAAACTGCGTCCGGTACACATGCGGGCTTTGGAAAGCTCGTGCTGGCGTTGTCGAGATAGATCGGATGCATCGCAATCCCTCCCTTGTTTTCCTGATTGTAGCATGCATTTATTAAAAGTGCAAATAGACCAAACAGAATTTCAACTTATTCGATGATTGCGAAGATTTATCTGAATTATCAATAAATCAACACGCAGTTATCCGAAAAGCCAATTGGACATTCTGCGGGGGATATCATAAAATGGATGCAGTTGGACGATCCCGAACCGGATTCGGGTTTTTCCTGCACTGTCGCTATTCTTGTGAAAGAGCAACGAAAAGGAGAATTGATATGACCCTCAAACACGAAAAACGCAACATCATGCTCGCCGGTCTCGTCATCGGCGTGATTGCCTCGCTGCTGGTGCTGTTCGGAAACCCGAAAAACATGGGCTTCTGCATCGCCTGCTTCCTGCGAGACACCGCCGGTGCGCTTGGGCTTCACTCGGCAGAGGCGGTCCAGTACATCCGTCCGGAGATCATCGGTCTGGTATTCGGAAGCTTCCTGATGGCGCTGGCTAAGAAGGAGTTTTCCCCGCGCGGCGGCAGCGCGCCTGTCACGCGCTTTGTCCTCGGCATGTTTGTCATGATCGGAAGTCTGATGTTCCTGGGCTGCCCGTTCCGCATGATTCTCAGACTCGCGGGCGGCGATCTGAACGCGCTGCTGGGTCTGGCGGGCTTTGCCTGCGGCATCCTGGTCGGCGTCTTCTTCCTCAATAAAGGCTACTCCCTCAAAAGAAGCTACGCGCTCACGAAGACGGAAGGCGGCGTATTCCCCGTCCTGACGCTTGCAGTGCTGGCGCTTCTGCTGGCGGCGCCCGCGTTCATCCACTTCAGTGAAGCCGGCGCAGGTCCCGGCGCGCTGCATGCGCCCATCGTCATCAGCCTCGTTGCAGGTCTCATTGTCGGCGCACTGGCGCAGAGAACCCGCCTTTGCATGGTCGGCGGCATCCGCGACCTGGTCCTGTTCAGGGAAACGAAGCTCATCCTCGGCTTTGCGGCGATTCTGGTGGGCGCGCTTGTCTGCAACCTCATTCTCAGCGGTACCACCGGCACGAGCTACTTCCATCTTGGCTTTGCCGATCAGCCCGTGGCGCACACGGACGGTCTGTGGAACTTCCTGGGCATGATGCTCACGGGCTTTGCCTGCGTGCTGCTCGGCGGCTGCCCGCTGCGTCAGCTGATTCTCTCCGGCGAAGGCAGCAGCGACAGCGCTGTGACCATCTTCGGTCTTCTTGCCGGCGCGGCATTCTGCCACAACTTCGGTCTTGCCTCCTCCGGCAAGGGTCCGACGGCAAACGGCAAGGTTGCGGTCATCATCGGTCTGGTCGCCGCACTGGTGATTGCCGGTGTCAATACGTTCAAAAAGGAGAATGCAAAATGACAACTGTGGATGCAAGAGGCTATTCCTGCCCGGAGCCGGTCATCATGCTCCGCAAGGCAATGGCAAAGAAGGACGCGGAATATACGGTTCTGGTCGATAATGCCGCGTCGAAGGAAAACGTCACCCGTTACGCAGAGCACGAGGGCTACAGCGTCACCGTCAGCGAAAACGGCGGCGAGTACACGCTGACCATGAAGAAATAATATGACCTACATTGCCACGTTCTTTTCCCACTTCGGCGCGATCCGCTATAAAAAGCTCTGCGAGCAGGCGGGCTACGCGGCAAAGACCATGCCGGTGCCGCGCACGCTTTCCAGCTCCTGCGGAACCTGCGTGCGCTGCGAGGGCGGCTACGTCGCGCCCACCGGCGTTTGCGCGCAGGAGGTCGACCGGATTGCCGAGGTGCGCGACGGCGGCTATGTGTTCATCTACGCCAGCGAGGAGGCTTGAGCATGGAAACGGATGTAAAACTGACAAAGCTTGCCTCCTGCGCGGGCTGCGGGGCAAAGGTCGGCGCGGGAACGCTCGTCAAAATGCTGGAGGGCTTCCGCACGCACACAGACCCGCGGCTGATCGTCGGCTACGACAAGAGCGACGACGCAAGCGTCTATGTCGTCAGTGACGACACGGCAATCGTCCAGACGACGGACTTTTTCCCGCCGATTGTGGACGACCCGTTCCTGTACGGGCAGATTGCCGCGACGAACGCGCTCAGCGACGTCTACGCCATGGGCGGCGCGCCGAAGCTGGCACTCAACATCATGTGCCTGGCGGACTCGATGGACGATGAAACCGTGCGCGAGATTCTGCGCGGCGGCTACGACAAGGCGTATGAAGCAGGCGCAATCATCACCGGCGGGCACACCATCCACGGCGCGGAGCCGATCTACGGTCTGGCGGTCACGGGCTTTGTGCATCCGAAACGGGTGCTGACCAATTCCGGTGCAAAGCCGGGAGACGTTCTGATTCTGACAAAGCCCCTCGGCGTCGGCATTCTCACAACGGCGGCAAAGGCGGATTTGGTGAAACCCGAGACGATGAACGCCATTTACAAGCAGATGGCAGCGCTCAACAAGACCGCGCGCGATATCATGCTGCGCTTCGACGTGCACAGCTGCACCGACGTCACGGGCTTTTCCCTCATGGGGCACAGCTTCGAGATGGCGCAGGGCAGCGGCATGAGCCTGCACATCGACGCTCTCAGCGTACCTTTCCACATGGAGGCGCTCGAGTTTGCCGACATGGGCTTCATCCCCGCCGGCGCTTACCGCAACCGGACCTACGCACAGTCCGGCGTTCTCAAAAAGTGCGAGATTCCACGCGCGCTCGAAGACATTTTCTACGATCCGCAGACCAGCGGCGGGCTTCTGATCGCAGTTGCCGAAAACGACGCGCAGGCGTGCCTTCGGGCGCTGCAGGCAGAAATTCCGAACGCAGCGCAGATCGGCTATGTGACGGAGCTTCACGAAAACTATCTGATTCTGGAATAACGGCAAAGCGCCCCGGACTTATCCAGGGCGCTTTCTGCATGATGATGAAAAACCGGACTGCGCCGTTTGGACGCAGCCCGGAAAGAGGGATACCGATTTATTTGGAAGCTTCGTTTTCCTTGTCGAGCTTTGCAAGGAAGGCAAGCAGCAGCCCTTCGTCCTCGCGGTTGCTGGCAAACAGCTCGAGGCTGTCGCCCTGCTCGCTGAGCAGACGCCCCAGCGCAATGTACTCGCTCATGGCGCTCTTGAGGTTAAACACGTCGCCCTCCTGGCTCTTGAGGAACACGTCGTCCTTGCACTGATGGACGACCTTCCGGAAATCTTCTACCTCGTGAATGTTCTGCAGTTTCATAACATAACCTCCCATGTATGTTTTGTTTCATTTCTTTTTTCACTCTGCGCGCAGTATACGCCACCGGAAGGAAAAATGCAAGATTGATAATATACGAAATAAACAAAAACAAATATTAAGATTTGTTGGATATCAACAAAACATGTCAAGATCCTCAGAATTCACCAGCTCAGCGCTTATAGAACGGGGTCGGAACGATCTCCATCTCGATCTTGCGACCGCGCACGTCGGCATAGACATGCTTACCGATCTCGGCGTCTTCGACCGGCACATAACCCATCGCGACGCAGCAGCCGAGATACGGCGCGAACGTGCCAGAGGAGGTCCAGCCGATCTTCTCGCCGTCCGGTGCGGCGTAGAGGTCGCAATGCTCGCGCACGATGCCGCGTCCGACGCCCCTGAGACCCACGCGCTTGACCTCCGGCGCACCGCGCTTGACCAGCGCGTCATGACCGATGAAATCCTTGCCGTCGAGCTTGCAGGGAAGCCCTGCCATCTTGGGGGTAATATCGTCGGTCAGCTCGTGCCCGTAGAGCGGCATCGCCGCCTCCAGACGCAGCGTATCGCGCGCGCCCAGTCCGCAGGGAATGAGTCCAAACTCCTTGCCAGCCTCCAGCAGCGTATTCCACAGCCAGACGGTATCTTCCGCCTTGCAGAGAATCTCGTAGCCGAACGAGCCGGTGTAGCCCGAGCGGGAGACGTAGGTTTCCGCGCTGCGCCCGTTCCAGGTAAGAACCGCCTTCGTGAACGAATAGTACTTGACAGGAAGCGCCGCCTCGTCGCAGAGCTTCACCAGAATCTCCTTCGACACCGGACCCTGTACCGCGATCTGCCCGAACTCGTTGCCCGCGTCATGATAGCCGGGGTGACCGGACAGGTGCGTTTCCACCCACGCCGCGTCCTTGTCGCGGTTGCCGGCGTTGACGACGATCAGGTAATCGTCCTGCGCCATGCGGTAGACAATCAGATCGTCGACCACGCCGCCCTCATCGTTGCAGAACATGCCGTAACGCATGTCGCCGTCGAGCATTTTGGAGATGTCAGTCGTGACAAGATGCTGGATGTTGGCAAGGGCGTCCTCGCCATGGAAGACCAGCTCTCCCATGTGCGACACATCAAAAAGACCTGCCTTTTCGCGCACTGCCATATGTTCGGCGAGAATGCCCGTCGGATACTGCACCGGCATTAAAAAGCCGCCGAACTCTACCATCTTCGCGCCCAGCGCGACATGCGATTCGTACAAAGGGGTTTTCTTTTCCATCATTGATTCCTCCACGTCATATTACGAAGCGGCGGCAGATCTCGCCTGCCCTCCGCGCGGTTTACAAAAAATGGGCATCAAAAAGGCGCAAAACTTCGATTGAAGTTTTGCGCCTCTGTAATCTGCCTGAGAGATTCCCGGGATTCCGGTTGCACCGTCGGCGTGCGATCATTCGCACTTTGCAGAGTGTCGTCCGGTTCCGGTCCTTTTGCCTGAGAGCTTTTGCGATTCCCCTTCGGCGCCGCGCCTGCGGACTCTCCCGGAACTGTCATCCGACCCGGGCAGCACCGTTTTCCGGTCTGCTGCCCATATCATTTTTCATGCATAAGATAACACAAATCAGATGTTACGTCAAGTGGGAAAGTGTTGTTTTCACAGTATTTTAACGAAAAAGCCGCATCCATCAAAAGAAAATGACGGATGCGGCGCATGTTTTGCGCAATCAGAGAACCTTTTGCAGGAAGGTGACCAGACGCGGGCTTTCGGGGTTGTCAAACAGCTCGTGCGAGGGCTTGTCCTCCTCGATTTTGCCGTCGGCAAGGAAGATGGTCCGCGCCGCGACCTCGCGTGCAAAGCGCATCTCGTGCGTGACGACGATCATGGTCATGCCGTCGGCGGCAAGCGCCTTCATCACGTCGAGCACCTCGCCGATCATCTCGGGGTCGAGCGCGCTGGTCGGCTCGTCGAAGAGCATGACCTCGGGGTCCATCATGAGGGAACGTACGATGGCGATTCTCTGCTTCTGTCCACCGGACAGCTGGCTGGGATATGCCTCGACTCGGTCGGCAAGCCCGACCTTGCGCAAAAGCTCCACCGCCTTTTCCTCCGCCTGCTCCTTCGGCATCTTCTTGATGCGCATCGGGGCAACCGTGAGGTTTTTCATGACGTTCATGTTGTTGAACAGATTGAACTGCTGGAACACCATGCCCATCTTCTGCCGGTGCAGGTCGATATTCTTGTTCTGATGGCGGTCGCAGATGTCGACGCCGTCAAAGACGATATGTCCGGAGGTCGGCTTTTCCAGCAGGTTCAGGCACCGCAGGAACGTCGATTTGCCGCCGCCAGAGGGTCCGATGATGGAGACGACCTCGTTTTTGTAGAACGTCGTGCTGATATCCTTCAGAACCTCCAGCTTGTGGAAGCTCTTGCAGAGGTTCTGCACCTCGATCATAGTCTGCTTATTTTCCATGCGACAGCTTCCTTTCTGCAAGCGATACCAGACGGCTGCTGATGAACGTGAGAACGAAGTAGATGAGCGCAGCTACGGCAAGGCACTCGAGGCTCTTGTAGCTGAGGGCAATGACGTCGTTCGTGCGGAACATGAGGTCCGCGATGCCGATGACGGAGACGATGGAAGACTCCTTGATGACGGTGACAAACTCGTTGCCGAGCGCGGGCAGGATATTCTTGATTGCCTGCGGCAGAACAACCAGGCGCATCGCCTCGCCGGACGAGAATCCCACGCTGCGCGCTGCCTCGGTCTGCCCATAGTCGACCGCCTGAATGCCCGAGCGGATGACCTCTGCGACATATGCGCAGCTGTTCATGCTCATGGCAACAATGCCGGCAGCAAAGCGCGAAAAGTTCGGAATCCACGAAATATCGGGGATTTTGACGCCGATCATGGGAAGACCGTAGAAGATGAACATCAGCTGCACCATCAGAGGCGTGCCGCGGATGAACTCGATGTACGCCACCGCCAGCCACTTTAACGGCAGGATTTTTCCCATGCGCATGGTCGCCATCAGCGTGCCCAGGATCGTGCCGAGCAGGACGGAGAATGCCGCAATGATCAGGGTGTTCACAACGCCCTGCGCGAAGAAGCTGGAATAGCGCTCGATGATTTTTCCTATTGTCTCAAAAAAAGTCATGGGAGCCTCCTTCTATAATATATACCCCGCCGTGCAGCTGCGCAGGACAGGCTTCAAGGCTTCGCCGCGCCGGCAGCGAAGCCTTGGAAAAATAAGGCAGCACCGCGCACTTGCGTCTGCGAGCCTCGACGGATCTTTTCCGCCAATGCGGCGGTTTGAAAAGCGAGAAATACACAAAGTATTCCTTCGCTTTTCAAACCTTGCCTTGACGAAAAATCTCTCGCCGAGGCTTCTTGCCGAATTGTGCGGTGTTGCCTTTCAGATGCTAACGATTCGAGTTTTTCAGAATTACAGACCCAGGCTTGCCGCCAGTTCGACTGCCTCGTCGTAGGCTGCCTGGTAGCTGCCGTCGGCGACAACCTTGTCGATGACCTCGTTGACAGCGGCAACAAAGTCCTCGTTGCCCTTGGCAATGACGGCTGCCTTACCGAAGGAAGCCTCTTCTGCGGTGAACTGGAAGTTGGAGACTTCGAGCTTGCCGTCGCTGGTTGCGACCAGAGCCTCGCCGACCGCCTGGTCGACAACGAAGCCTACAATGTTGCCGTTCTGGGTTTCCAGCGCCAGCGCCGGATACTTTTCAAGCTCAAAGAGCTCACTGTCGGGAAGTGCGGAGAGGATCAGCTGGGACTGGATGGTGCCCTTCTGCGCACCGACCTTCTGACCGGCAAGCGCTTCCTTGGTGGAATACTTGTCCGCATCGCCGGTCTTGACAATCAGCAGCTGCGCGCTGGTCTCATAGAGGTTGGAGAAGTCGATTTCTTCTGCACGCTCCGGGGTCTTGGTGAACGCAGCGATGCCGATGTCGACCTGACCGGACTTGACGGCGGGGATGATGCCGTCGAACGCCATGTCAACAACTTCGAGCTCTACGCCGAGCGAATCGGCAATCTGCTGTGCCAGCCAGATGTCGCAGCCTGCGAAGTTGGCGTCGAGATCCTTGAACTCATACGGTGCGTACTGTGCTTCGGTGCCGACAACCAGCTTGCCCTTCGCCTTGATCTCAGCGAGAAGACCGGTTGCTTCTTCGGCAGCGGGCTGCTCGGTCGTTTCCTCGGCAGCAGCTTCTTCGGTGGCAGCTTCCGTAGTTTCGGTCGCTGCAGCTTCGGTGGTCTCGGAATCGGCGGGAGCAGTTTCCTCGGTCTTTGCGGCGCAGCCTGCAAACAGGCTCAATGCCAGCACTGCGCAAAGCGTCAGCGCAAGCAGCTTGGTCAGAGAATTCTTTTTCATAATACCCTCCTGTGCATGGTGTCCATGCAGCATGTTGTAATTTATGTGTATGATTATACAGAAAAATTGAATTTTGTAAAGATGCAAAGTTATACAACATTCGACTGTATATCAGTGAATAATTGTGGATTTTTTCGTATAATTCACAAATCTGTCAGCCGGACGCGGCTTTTCTCAGAAGGAAAGCGCCTCCATGCGGTCATACGCCTCGCGGAGCTTGTCGATATTCACGGTGCATGCGATGCGGAAGTGCTGCTTGCCCGCAATGCCGAACACGTCGCCGGGCGAGACGAGGATGTGCGCCCGCTCCAGCAGCGCCTTGCAGAACTCGCCGGACGAAAGCCCGGTTTTCTCCACGCCCGGGAACAGATAGAACGTGCCCTTCGGCGCGACAAGGCTCAAATACGGGAGCTTTTCCAGCCGCTCGGTCGAGTAGAAAATACGCTCGCGGTAGGCGGCAATGTAGCGCTCGCGGATGCGCGCCCGGTTTTCCAGCGCCGCAATTGCCGCTCTCTGGGAGATGGACGGAGCAGAGTAGATCAGCGCGCCGTTGACCTGATTCATGACGCACAGCAGCGCAGGCTCTGCGATGATCACGCCCACGCGCCAGCCGGTCATGAGGAAGTTTTTCGAGAAGCTGTTGAGCGTGATGGTCCGCTCCAGCATGCCTGGGAGCGTACGCAGCGGAATATAGTCGCCTTCATATAAATAGGTGGTGTAGATTTCGTCCGCCGCAACGAGCAGGTCATACTCCTGCGCGATCTTTGCCAGCAGCTCCAGCGTCTCGCGCCCATATGCCATACCGGTGGGATTCGTCGGGTTGTTGAAGATGATTGCCTTCGTCTTCGGCGTGATTGCCGCGCGCAGGCGCTCTTCGGAAATCGCGTAGTTCTCGCACGCATACGTCGGCACATCGACGCACACGCCGCCGGCAAGCTCGATCTGGCTGCGGTACATGGCAAAGTACGGCGAGAACACGATCACCTCATCGCCGGGGTTTAAAATTGCCAGCATCGTCAGTGCCATGCCGAGGCAGCTCGACGCGGTGACGAGCACATGGTCGGGGGTAAGCGCCTGCGAAAAGTCCTCCTGCCACGCCTTGCAGACAGCGGCAATCAGCTCCGGGTCGCCCTTGGGATCACCGTAATGGGTGTGCCCCGCCTTTGCGTCGAGGTATGCCTTTTCAATGATGGCTTCGTCAGTGGTAAAGTCGGTATCGCCGATGGAAAGATCGATGATATCGCTGTATTTTGCCAGCGCCTCCGTGTCGAGCGACAAACCGGAGCCGGCATGCTGAAAGCGCTTTGCAATGTAGTTCTGGATGTTCATGCGGATACCTCCTTAACACACATGGGGAACAACGGTTGCGCCATTGGGAATGACATAGATGGATTTGCCGTCGAGCTTTGCCTCCTTCAGAAGCTCCGTCATATCGGAGAACGAGCGCATGCCCATCGGGCGGACCTGCTCGTCGGGAATCGAGGAATAGAGGAAAATCTTCTGCCGCTGCGCCTGCTCGCAGTTCTGGAAGAAGATATAGCCCGCAACGGTGAACGCCTCGCGCAGGCGCTGTTCGATCGTGCCGTCGAGCAGATTCTTGCACCAGCCGAAATACTCCTCGGGTCCGCCGCCCTCGGGCGCCTCGATCATTAAGATCAGCGTGCCGCCGGGCTTTAAGCCGGACTCGACGTTGTCAATCGTCTTGGTCCCCTGATAGAGGGAGATGTCCTTCGGGAAGCCGCCGCAGCTGGTGACGATCGCGTCCGCCTGTTCCGGCACATCCACCTGATAAATTTTGTTGACGAGTCTGCAGCCTTCTTCCCAGGATTTGAGATAGTGCCCCGAGAAAATCGCGCACAGCTGCATCTGCGCGTTCATGACGAGATTCACCATGAACAGGTGCGGCAGCATCGCCGCCGCCTCGCACATGTCCTCGTGCAGGGGATTTCCCTCCAGCACGCCGTTTCCTATCTTCGGATTCGAGCGCAGCGCGCCCGGGTCGAGCGAGTAGGCGTGATTGTGGCGAATCGTCTGCAGCCCGCTCACGCCGGGCAGAATGCTCTTTCGCCCGCCGCCGAAGCCTGCCATGATATGATGGGTACACGCGCCGAGGCAGACCACAAAATCCGCTGCCGCGACGGTATGATTGATCCACACGGGCGTATCGTGCGCGGTCGTGCCGAGGTAGACAAGATTCTTTGCCTCGCAGTCGTGGTTTTCGACCTTCACGCGCGCAAAGACCTCGGGCGTCACCAGCGTGCGCAGCTCCTGCTCGCTGCCTCCCAGGTGCGTGCCGTTTGCCACGACAATGGTCAGCCGTTCATACGAAACGCCGCACGCCGTATGCAGATACGCCACCAGATGCGGAATGACCAGATCCTGCCGCATCCAGAACCGCGACATGTCGCTCACGACCAGCGCAACCTCTGCACCCGTTGGAATCTCCTCGCGCAGAGGCTTCGCTCCGATGGGGTTTTCCAGACTCTCAACAAGCCCCGCGCGGATGTCCTGCATTGCGGACGCCTCGTTTCCGTGCAGCACCGCAAGCACCGACCGCTCGTCCAGCGGCACCGTCACGCTGCCTTTTCCGTATGCAAACTGATAATCTTTCATATTTCTCGCCTCACCCGGTATGTTTATACTATAGTAAATAGCTTTGCGCGAATTATATACGATCCGGCATGATTATGCAAGCGGCAAAGCATACAAAAAGGAGCCGCAGCATGCAGCTCCTTTTGATACCGCGCCCGCAGACGCTATTTGATGAACTTTTCGATTGCCTGGCAGAGGCTGTCCAATGCCTGCTCGTCGTCCCGTTCGACCGCGTCGACGATGCAGTGCTGGATATGATCCTGCAGAATGACCTTGCCGATGTTGTTGATGGCGGAACGGACCGCCGCAATCTGAATCAGGACCTCCGAGCAGTCGCGCCCGTCCTCGACCATCTTCTTGACCGATTCCAGATGCCCGATGGCGCGCGCCAGCCGGTTGATCACCGCCTTCGTGTTCGCGTGGACATGCCCGTGCGCGCCCGGCTCGTGCGCATGATCGTGGTCGTGCGGATGCGCATGGTCGTGCTCCTGCGCCTGCTCGGGCGTGTGGACGTCCTGCGGCGTGTGCAGGTGGGCAATGTGGTGTTCGTGCAGATATTCGTGGTCGTGTTCCATGGCGCATCATCCTTCTAAGCCTGATTGATTCTCCGAGTATACCACATCTCCATCGTTAATTCCATACAAAACCGGCAAAAAATTTCGGAAAATTTACATTCAAATCCCGCCCCGGGGGATTATTTTCCCGATTTCATGCTCTTTACAAATCGCGCCGGTCCTAGTATAATGAAGGCAATCGATAAAAATGATTGACAGGCGTCCTTTTCCGGGCGCCGCCGGAAAGGAACAGAATTATGCATCACGATGAAACCATGCACACCCACGAGCATACCCATGCCGACGGGCAGACGCATTCGCATGAACACACGCATCCGCACGACCACGAGCATGAACACACCCACGGCTGCGACGAGCACGCCTGCGCCGGCTGCTCCGGCTGCGCAGACCCGAAGCAGGAGCTGATGGCGCTGATGAAATATATGGTCGGTCACAACACCGCCCACGCCAATGAGCTGGCGCAGCTGGCAAAGCAGCTGCAGGATCTCGGCGAAAACGCCGCCTATGAGCAGATCATGCTCGCCGTGAGCGACTTTGAAAAGGGCAATCTTCGCCTTTCCACGGTCCTTACGTCCATGAACGGCTGAGGAGGAACCTGTTATGTGCCTTGCAATGGTCTATACGGACAAGGCTGAGCCCGAAAATCTCGTGCTGAGCAATGTCCAGCGCATCGACTGCAAAGACGGTATGGTCTATCTGACAGACCTGCTCGACCGTCAGGTTGTGGTCGAAGGCGAGATTGTCTCGGTCGACCTCGTCGGCAATACGACGATCATCCGGAAAACACAGAAATAACCCAAACGGGAGCCGCACGGAAGCCGCATGCTTTCGCCCGGCTCCCCGCGTCACCCGGGGGAGGATGAACCTGCATGCAGAGCTATGAGGTTGTGCGCGAGGTGGAAAACCTATGCGCCAACAACCAGATGCGCGATATCTTTTTTGAGGAGATTGAAACCGACGATCCGGTCGGCTGGCTGCGCGATTTCGTCAAGGGAAAAGACGTGACGCTGACGGTCGACGAAAAGGAAAGCGGCGATCTGACGGTGTTTGTGGAGAGCGGCGGCGTGACGCAGAAATTTCTGTTCACCCGGCTGTGACACGCGCCAGCCGAAAAACGGCAAAAAAGTCAGATCAAAATTGATATATCAGTAGCTCATTTTTTACATATTTTTATGCAATTTTTGCAAGAATAGGCTTGTCTTTGCCGGAAATTTGTGTTACGATACTTTTGTATCGAATTTACGGGGGAAGGGCTCCGCGGACCAGATTCAATTTTCATCTGGAGGCGGCTACAGCGTTGCTGAAATCTACGAAGAACGAGCGACACTTTCTTTTGAGCGATCCCCCCGAAGACCGACGCCGGCATGGAAACGCTGTGCGGCGAAGGCAGCCGGTCTTATCGACCTCGTCTAATTATCCGCGCGCACTCCGGCAGATGTCCCGTCTGCCGGAGTCGTAAGGCGCTTTCAAAGGAGCAGACACACATGGCAACACACACGATAGCAGTTGCCGGGAAAGGCGGCGTCGGCAAGACGACCACCTGCGGCATGATCATCGATTATCTGTGCAAGCAGAAGAAGGGTCCGATTCTCGTTGTAGACGCGGACGCCAACTCCAACCTCAACGAGGTCCTCGGCGTGGAGGTCGAAACCACGCTCGGTGATATCCGCGAGGAAATGGCAAGAGCCGAGCAGAAGGGCACGGTTCCCGCCAACATGACCAAGGCGGACTACGCGGAGATGAAGTTCAATTCCGCGCTGGTCGAGGAAGACGACTACGACATGCTCGTCATGGGAAGAACGCAGGGCAAGGGCTGCTATTGCTTTGTCAACGGCGTTCTCAAAACCCAGATCGACAAATACGCCGGAAACTACAAATACATGGTGATCGACAACGAGGCAGGTCTGGAGCACATCTCCCGCGGCACGCTTCCCCACGTAGACACCATGCTTCTCATCTCCGACTGCTCGCGCCGGGGCGTACAGGCGGTCGGCAGAATCGCGGAAATGATCCGCGAGCTCGAGCTCAACCCCGGCACCATGAAGCTGATCATCAACCGCGCGCCGAATGGGCAGCTGAACGCCGGCGTGAAGGAAGAGATCGAAAAGTATGGTCTGGACCTGATCGGCGTGCTTCCGCAGGATGAGACCGTCTACGAGTATGACTGCGACGGCAAGCCCAGCTCTCAGGTACCGGACAACACGCCGGTCAAGCAGGCGCTGCACCAGATCATGCGCGATTTAAATCTGTAAGCCTTTGGCAGCGCCACACCCTACTGGCGCGTGGCGCTGTCTGAAAAATTATGATATAGGGGGATTCAACATTATGCCTTTCGTTCCCAAGAAGCAGGCTTTCAATGCCCACATCAATGAAGTTGTGCTGGGTGTTGGCGAAAAAGCAACTGCGATCGGCGGTCAGAATGTCCTGCCGTTCCACTGGTTTGACGCCGAAATCAAAAACGCACCCAAGATCGGCGTCGAGCTGACCGACTTCGGTATGTCCGAGTACACGATGCCCGGTGAGCAGGCGTTCTACGCCGGCTGCGAAACCGTGGTTGACATGGCGAAGCGTGCCGAGACCATGGAAGGTGCAGATTTCCTGTGCCTGCACTTTGAAGGCGCCGATCCCAACGGCGCGAACAAGTCCGTAGAAGAGTGTGTTGCTCTGGCAAAGGCCGTTTCCGATGCCGTCACGATGCCGATTGTCGTCATGGGCTGCAAGAACATCGAGAAGGACACCGAGCTGTTCAACAAGGTCGCAGAAGCCCTTGCCGGCAAGAACATCCTCGTTCTTTCCGCGCGCGATGAAAACTATAAGACCGTCGGCGCATCTGCCGGTCTTGCATACAACCAGAAGGTCGGCGCGGAATCCGCTGTCGACATCAACCTCGCAAAGCAGCTCAACACCGTCATGACCCAGCTCGGCGTCAACGCGCAGAACATCGTCATGAACATCGGCTCCGCTGCCGCTGGCTACGGCTACGAATACGTCGCCTCCACCCTCGACCGCATCAAGGACGCTGCGCTGAAGCAGGCGGACGCCATGCTCCAGATGCCCATCATGACCCCCGTGTCCTCCGATACCTGGGGCGTCAAGGAATCCGTCATGTCCGAGGCTGATATGCCCGAGTGGGGCAGCCAGGAAGAGCGCGGCATCGAAATGGAAATCACCACCGCGGCTGCGGTTCTGGCAGGTGGCTCCGACGCAGTGATCCTGCGCCATCCGGAAGCCGTGAAGACCATCGCCGCGATGATCCGCGCGCTGATGTAAGCAGAGGAGGAATGAGTTACTATGGCAGTTAAAGGTCTTGACATTTTCAAATTATCTCCCAAGAAGAACTGTAAAGAGTGCGGCAGCCCCACATGTATGGCTTTCTGCATGAAGGTTGCCCAGGGCTCCATTGAAATCACAAAGTGCCCCTACATGTCCGAAGAAGCGATCGCTCTTCTGTCTGAAGCTACCGCGCCTCCCATGAAGACCGTCACGGTCGGCGAACATAAGCTCGGCGGCGAGACCGTCATGATGCGTCACGAGAAGACCCTCGTCAACCGCAACCTGTTCGCAGCAACGCTGTGTACCTGCATGGACGACGCGAAGGTCGAAGCGCGCATCGAAGGCATCAAGAAGGTTGACTATGAGCGCATCGGCGAGCGCGAGATGGTAGAGTGCGTCTTCGTTCACGACGCAGGCGACAGCGCAAAGTTTGTCGAGCTGTGCAAGAAGGCAGCCGCCATCGAAGGCCGCACCGTCATCATCGACACCAAGGACGTCGACACCGCAAAGGCAGCTGTCGAGGCAATCAAGGACAACAAGCCCATCCTCAACGGCGCCAACAAGGATAACTTCGAGGCAATGAACGCCATCGCAACCGCTGCCGGTATCGTTCTGGGCGTCCACGGCGCAGACCTGTCCGAGCTGCACGACACCGTCGCCGCTCTGGAGAAGGCAGGCAACAAGAACCTGATTCTCGACGTTACCGCCGAGACCGTCAAGGAAACCTTCGCAAACGCAGTTCTCGTTCGCCGCACCGCCATTAAGGACGGCGACCGTACCTTCGGTTATCCGTCGCTGGTCAACCTCGGCGTCCTGTGCGACCACAACGAGCATCTCGAGACCGCGCTTGCTTCCGTCTTCGTTCTGAAGTACGGCTCGATCATCGTCATGGACAAGATCGGCTACGCAGAGGCTCTGCCGCTGTACGGTCTGCGTCAGAACATCTTCACCGACCCGCAGAAGCCGATGAAGGTCGCGCCCGGCATCTATCCGATCAACGGCGCAACGCCCGACGACCCCTGCGCCCTGACGGTCGACTTCGCGCTGAC
>DPCD01000192.1:0-3952 GCA_003516765.1 Clostridiales bacterium
GGGCATCACCGTGGTGCTCATCACCCACCACATGAACGAGGCGGAGGAGGCGGACCGGGTCATCGTCATGGATGACGGCCGCATCGCGCTGGACGGCACCCCCAAGGAGGTCTTTACCCAAGTGGAGCCGCTGCGGACCATGGGCCTGACGGTGCCAGACACGGTGGACTTGCTGGACCGTCTGCGGAAGGACGGGCTGGACGTACCCCTGGACGCTTTAACGGTGGACGAATGTGCGGCTGCCATTACTGCGGCTCTGGCGAAGAATTGACGGAGGACAGAAGGATTGGAACCGATTCTACAGGTAAAAGACCTGACACATACCTATGGCGCCGGAACGCCGTTCCAGCGCAGTGCCGTGGAGCACATGAGCTTTGATGTGAACGAGGGAGAGTTTATCGGGATCATCGGCCATACCGGCTCCGGCAAATCCACCCTGATCCAGCATCTGAACGGTCTGCTCCAGCCAACGGCAGGAGAGATCCTGCTGCGGGGGAAGAATATCTGGGCGGAGCCGAAAAAGATCCGGGAGGTTCGCTTTAAGGTGGGTCTGGTGTTCCAGTACCCGGAGTATCAGCTTTTTGAAGAGACGGTCTTTCAGGATATCGCCTTCGGACCCAAAAACATGGGGCTTTCCGAGCAGGAGATCCGCGCGCGCGTGCTTCGTGCGGCGGGCTTTGTCGGCATTACGGATAAGGAGCTGGAAAAATCGCCGTTTGATCTGTCCGGCGGGCAGAAACGCAGAGCTGCGATTGCGGGCGTGATTGCGATGGAGCCGGATGTTCTGATTTTGGATGAGCCGACAGCAGGACTCGACCCCGCAGGGCGCGAGAGTATTTTGGAGAACATCCGCGCCTATCAGGCAGCGCAGGGTGCATCGGTGATCATGGTCAGCCACTCGATGGAGGAAATTGCGTCCAATGTCGACCGGCTTCTGGTCATGAATGACTCGCATCTGGTCATGGACGCGACGCCGCAGGAGGTTTTTGCGCACCCGGAGGAGCTGGTCCGGATGGGACTTGCCGTTCCGAAGGTGACGCAGATTCTGCTGCGGCTGCGTGCGCTTGGCGTGGACGTTCCGGCGTCCGCCTTTACGGTGGAGCAGGCGGAAAAGCTGCTTCTGCCGCTTGTGAAGGGAGGCAGCGCCGTATGCTGAAGGATGTGACGCTCGGTCAGTATTTTCCGGGCGAGACGAGCGTGCATAAGCTCGACCCCAGAACAAAGCTGGTGTTGGTGATTGTGTATATTGTCGCGCTGTTTCTGGCAAAGGGGGCGGCGTCCTACGCGCTGGTTGCGGCGTGCCTGCTGGCGGTGATCGGGATTTCGAAGATTCATCTGAAGGTGATCGTCAAAAGCCTCAAGCCGCTGCTGCTGATCATTGTGCTGACAGCGCTTCTGAACCTGTTTTACGGGTCCGGAGAGCCGCTGGTGCAGTTCTGGATTTTCAAAATTACGAAGCAGGGCATCGAAAACGCCGTTTTCATGGTGCTTCGCATTGCGCTTCTGGTGGCGGGCACGTTCATGCTTACCTATACTACAAGCCCCATTGCGCTGACCGACGGGCTCGAGAGCCTGCTCAGTCCTCTGAAAAAGCTCGGCGCGCCGGTCCACGAGCTGGCGATGATGATGTGCATTGCGCTGCGCTTCATCCCCACGCTTATTGAGGAGACCGACAAGATCATGTCCGCGCAGAAAGCGCGCGGTGCGGATTTTGAATCCGGGAATCTGCTGTCGCGTGCCAAGGCGCTCATTCCGATTCTTGTGCCGCTGTTCATCTCGGCATTCCGCCGGGCAGATGAGTTGGCAACGGCGATGGAGTGCCGCTGCTACCACGGCGGCGACGGACGGACGAAGCTTCACGAGCTGCGCTACGCGCGGCGCGACTGGACCGCCTATGTGCTGGGGGCGATCATGCTTGCGGGCGTGGTTGTGCTGCGGCAGTTTGGACTGTAACTGATTTTTGACACGGGAGAACGCTATGAGAAACATTGCCCTGACGCTCCGCTACCTCGGGACCGCCTACCATGGCTGGCAGGTACAGAAAAATGATATCACGGTCGGTCAGACGCTGGAAAAGGCGGCGGCAATGGTCGTGGGACACAAGGTGCATATCACCGGCTGCGGCAGAACGGACGCAGGTGTGCATGCAAAGGTCTACGTGGCAAACTTCCGCACCGACGCACGCATTCCTGTCGACCGGATTCCCTACGCTTTCAACACGCATCTGCCGGGCGATATCGTCGTGACCGGCGCGATGGAGGTGCATGACGGCTTCAATGCCATCGGCTCGTGTGTCAAAAAGGAGTATACCTATCTGATCTATAATTCCCCGATCAAGGACCCGTTTTATGTCAACCGCGCGTGGTTCTACCCCAAGCACCTCGACGAGACCGTCATGCAGCGTGCGGCGCAGCAGTTCATCGGCACGCACGACTTTGCCGCTGTCCGCTCGGTCGGTACGGAGGTCAAGTCCACCGTGCGCACGGTCTACCACTATGAGGTCGAGCGCGACGGGGATCTGATTTCGCTTCGCGTCTGCGCCAACGGGTTTTTATACAACATGGCGCGCGCGATGGCAGGCACCGTGGTCTACGCGGCGGAAGGAAAGTTCCCGCCCGAGGAGGTCGCGAACATTCTCGCGCGCGGCGACCGCAAGGCGGCAGGTCCCACGGTTCCGCCCGGCGGACTTTATATGACGCAGCTTTGGTATGACGACGGAGAGGCAGTGTTCCATGTCGGATAATGTATCGAAATTTGACCCCAATCCCCGCAGGACCATCCGGCGGCGGATTGCGGCGTTTGTGCTGGCGGTTTTGTTGGTGGGCGGCGGCGTAACGCTCTATGTGTTCCGGGATTCTCTGAATCTCGACGCAGCAAAGCGCTTTGTGCGCTATCTGAACGTCAAAACCGACGAAACCGGCGGCAGCTTTACCTTCGATTCCCACAACGCAAACCAGTATGCGGATTTGCAGGGCGGGCTTGCGGTGGCGTCCGTTTCGGGCTTGAGCCTCTACGACGCGAGCGGCAAGGAAACCGCTGTTGTGCAGGCAAAGCTCGATACGCCTGCCATCCAGACCGGCGGCAGGCTGACGCTGGCTTACGACGTGGGCGGAAACAACCTGCTTGCCGTGCACAATTCCGGTGAAACCGCGCTGAGCATTACAACGCAGCGCCCGATTTTTGACGCGAATATGGCAAGCGACGGCAGCGTCTGCTATGCTACGTCGGAGTCCGGGTATAAAACGGTCCTCTATGTCTATGATGCAAACCAGAACCGGATTTACCGCTGGCTCTCGGCAAGCCAGTATCTGCCCCTGTGCGCGGTGTCGCCGGGCGCAAAGCTGCTTGCCGCCGTTTCGCCCGGGCAGCAGGACGGCATCTATGTCTCAAACCTTCATATTTTTGATACCTCGTCCGATGAAGCCGGCATCACGGCGGCGCTGAGCGGGGACCTCATCTATGATCTGACGTTTGTGGACGCGGATACCATCTGCGCCGTGGGAGAGTCCGGCGCGCAGTGGCTGAGCACGAGCGGCAGCCGGCTGGCAGGCTACACGTACGACGGCGCGTATCTCAAGGACTTTGATTTCGGCGGCGACGGATTTCTGTCTCTGATCGTGAATATGTATAAGGCAGGCAACCACTGCAGCGTCGTCACGGTCGACAAAACAGGGCAGGAGCTGGGAAGTGCGCAGCTCGATGTGCAGATTCTCGATTTTTCGGCGGCAGGCAGCTATCTTGCCGTCCTGACGGCAGAAAAGCTCTCCATTTATACCAGCGCCATGGGGCTTTATTATGAGCAGAGCAATACAAGCAGCGCAACGAACGTTGTCATGCGCGCCGACGGCTCGGCAATTCTGCTCGGCGGCGGGCGTGGCGAGATTGTACTGCCTTGAATTTTCAGTTCCGTCACATATTGGCGTTGGAATTGTTCACAATTCCGTGCTATACT
>DPCD01000192.1:4232-4618 GCA_003516765.1 Clostridiales bacterium
ATGAAACCAACCTTATGTTCCAAATGCAAAAAGAATCTTGCCGTGGTGTTCATCACGAAGATTGAAAACGGCGAGACAATCAACGAGGGCTACTGCCTCAAGTGCGCGAAGGAGCTTGGCATCAAGCCTGTCGACGATATGATCAGCCGGATGGGTCTTTCCGATGAAGATCTGGAGAGCATTTCGGGCGAAATGCTCGGCGCGATGAACGGTCTGGAAGGGCTGATGGCAAACGCGCAGAACCAGGATGACGACACAGACGATGAAGACGACGACAACGCCTCGCAGACCGCGACGTTCCCATTTCTCAACAAGCTTTTCGGCGCTGCCGGCAATAACGGCGGCAATACGTCCGGCGAAGCGCTGACGCCGCAGAATGAAGAGCC
>DPCD01000048.1 GCA_003516765.1 Clostridiales bacterium
CTTGACTTGGGGAGCAGTTTAGCGCCCGTTTGGGTCAAATCTGGGTCAGGTCGCATGACTAAAGAAATGCGGCTGATTTTCGAGAAAGGAAAGTGGAACGATAAGCGGGATACTCCGGCGGCTGCGCCGCCTCCGTGCCGATTGCATTTTCTTATGTTTTCTGCATTGTATGCAGAAAAAGCGGCGCTTTTGCGCCGCAAAAATGCATTCGGTCGAACCACAGCGCTTCTCGCGCCACGTATGCCCAGCCAAAACAAAAAAGCCATTCCTTACGGAATGACTTTTTGTTTTGGTGGAGATAAGCGGGATCGAACCGCTGACCTCATGACTGCCAGTCATGCGCTCTCCCAAACCTGACGGTTACGTACCCCCGTAACCAGGCTTTGGAGAACGTGTGAAATGCGTCAAAAATGAAATAATTTTATTGATGATTATGTTATTTTAATGCAAATTTATTATAAATACATAATTTTCAACAAAAATGCTGGCATTGCGGCAATGCCAGAGGGTATCCATGTTTCGGTTCACGACGCTTTCACCATCTCCGATTTTTGAAATAACGGAGGTGAATTTCAAAATGACACATACAATCGCCATTGCCAACCAGAAAGGCGGCGTGGGCAAGACAACGACGTGCGCAAATCTCGGTATCGGTCTGGCGCAGGCTGGCAAGCGGGTCTTGCTGGTGGACGCAGACCCGCAGGGTTCGCTGACGCTGAGCCTTGGATTTGCCTGCCCGGACAAACTGCCCATCACACTTGCAACCGTTATGGGTAAGACGCTCATGGATGAACCAGTGCCCTCGAAAGAGGGCATTTTACATCATACAGAGGGCGTGGACCTCATGCCCGCAAATATCGAGCTGTCCGGTCTGGAGGTTTCGCTTGTCAACGCCATGTCGCGGGAAAAGATTCTCAAACAATATCTGGACACCGTAAGACGCGAGTATGATTACATTCTCATTGACTGTATGCCGTCGCTGGGGATGCTCACGATCAACGCGCTTGCGGCAGCGGACAGTGTTCTCATTCCCGTGCAGGCGCAGTATCTTCCCGCCAAAGGTCTGGAGCAGCTTTTGCAGACCGTCGCCAAGGTGCGGCGGCAGATCAACCCCAAGCTGCGCATCGACGGGATTCTGCTGACGATGGTAGACAGCCGAACAAACTATGCCCGCGAGGTCAGCGCGCTGCTGCGCGACACCTACGGCAGCAAGCTGAAAGTGTTCGCATCGGACATTCCGCAGTCCGTCCGGGCGGCGGAGATCAGCGCCGAGGGCAAGAGCATCTACGCGCACGACCCCAACGGCAAGGTCGCGGCAGCATACCGGGAACTGACAAGGGAGGTGATGAAAGTTGAAAAGCTCCGCCAAAAGCATAAATCTGACCTCGCTCGATGATCTGTTCTCCACTGAAGAAAGCCGCGCGGAAGAATCCTGCGAAAAGGTCGTGCGGATTCCGCTCACGGAGCTGCATCCGTTTCCGAACCACCCATTTCATGTGCGGGATGATGAGGCAATGCAGAACACCGTGGACAGCATCAAGGAATACGGCGTATTGACACCCGGCATCGTCCGTCCGCGCGAGGACGGCGGCTATGAAATTGTCGCAGGACACCGGCGCAAACACGGCAGCGAGCTTGCCGGTTTAACAGATATGCCGTGTATCGTCCGGGAAATGGACGACGATACAGCGACGATCCTCATGGTGGACAGCAACATCCAGCGAGAAGATATTCTCCCCAGTGAACGCGCACAGGCGTACAAAATGAAGCTGGACGCGATTCGGCGCAAGGCTGGCAGACCGGCAAAAAACGCTGAAATAGACGGCAAAAATAATTCCCGACAAGTTGTCGGGAATTTAGAAAGTGCCGCCATCGTTGGACAAGAAGCCGGTGATAGTGGGCGGCAAGTACAGCGATACATACGCCTGACCGAGCTGCAACCGGAATTGCAGCAAATGGTGGATGACAAGAAAATCGCCATGACGCCCGCTGTGGAGCTGTCTTATCTCAAACCGGAGGAACAGCAAATGCTCCTGACCGCCATCGACAGCGAACAGGTCACGCCATCGCTGTCACAGGCGCAGCGGATGAAAAAGCTCTCACAGGCCGGCAAGCTCAACGACGATACGATGCTGGATATTATGATGGAGCAGAAGAAAACGGAGAAATGTGAACTCACATTCTCCGGTGATGTTTTGCGCAAATACTTCCTGCGCTCCTATACGCCCCAGCGGATGCAGGAAACGATCATTAAGCTGCTGGAAGCGTGGGTAAAAAAGCGGCAGCGCGATCAGGAACGATAAGGATGCTGGACGAACGGTCCAGCTTTTTTTATGCCCATTTTGAAGGAGGTCTTTATGTTTATCAATACCTTCCGCTATACACCGGAAGACGTGGATTGCCGCCTTTGCACGGCGTTTACCCGGAAAGACGGCTGTACCGCACCGCGCTGCCTGTATCTTGCCGAGCGCATTGAAGCGGGCGTTGTGGGCTACGACGAGCTGCTGCGCGAATCCTTCCCGGCAGACAGCGTGTTCCGCTGGCGGCTGCGGATGCTGCTTGAAACATTCGACGGCACGCTCTGGCAGAACGAAAAGCACGTGCGGCGCATGGAGACCCAGCAGGCAGTCAACCGCTACTACAAGCGCCGGGACACGCCGAAGTATTATGCCGTTTTGTATCTTCTGACCTCGGATAACGACGTGTACCGCCGCGCGGCGCAGTGCTTTACCCGGCGCACCATTGACTTCCGCAAAATCCAGACGCGCGGCGCGTCCCATCACGCCTACGCCGTCATTGCCGCGGCACGCAGCATCTACGAAGGCACCGGGCAGGTAACGGCAGCGGATCTCGCCATCCCCGAGGTCGTGCCGCTCAGCGCGTTTCGACTCATCATCCACGCGCTGCTGGTGGCACGGTATGGGCTGGACGTTCTGAAAATCACGAAAAAAGCGGCGTAACGAACCGCAGAAAACTGGAGGTGATCGTTTATGGCAATCTTTCGCGTCAGCAAAAACCGGAATTACACCGTCATGTCCAACTACCACTTGAAAGACCGGGCATTGACGCTCAAATCCAAGGGGCTTCTGTCCATGATGCTCTCGCTCCCCGAGGAATGGGACTACACCACACGCGGTCTGGCTTCGATCTGCAAGGAGGGCGTGGACGCTATCGGCGCTTCGCTTAAAGAGCTGGAAGCGGGCGGCTATCTTGTGCGGCGGCAGCTGCGGGACAGCCGGGGCAGAATTACCGATACCGAGTACACGATCTATGAGTGTCCGCATACGCCCAAACCGGATACGGCTTTACCACATACGGAAAACCCGGATATGGATACCCCGGATACGGTTTCGCCGTGTACGGAAAAGCCCGCAGAATTAAATATAGATCAAGAAAATAAAAAACAATCCAGTACGGATATATCAAATCCTGATCCATCTATCCCCGAAGCTCCGTCTAACCGGCAGGAGGACGGATGTGATGCGATTGGATATGAAGCAGCGAGAGAGCTGGTGCTTGAAAATCTGGAATACGACATTCTGGTGGAGCGCTATGACCGGGAACGGCTGGACGAAATTGTGGACCTGATGGTGGAAACGCTCTGTACTCGGAAGAAAACCATCGTGGTCGCCGGGGATGAATACCCGGCAAAGCTCGTCCGGGACAAGCTCCTGAAGCTCACGCCCATGCACATCGACTACGCCTTTGAGTGCATGGGCAAGAACACGACCTACATCCGCAATATCAAAAAATACCTGCTGGCGGTGCTGTTCAACGCCCCCAGCACCATCGACCACTACTACGCGGCGCAGGTGAACCACGATCTATACGGTTCCTGACGCTGGAAAGGAGGATTCCCCTTGCAGGAGGAAGTAGAACAGAAAACGCTCACGCTGTCGATCAACGCCGTGAAAATGACCGGGCGGCTGCTCAAATGGATGATCTCCAAATACCTTGCCCACCAGAAGCAGAAAAAGATCGAGAAGAACGTCCCCGGCGCGGTGAAGTATCGCGGCAAGCAGACGCTCAAAGCGCTCAAAGCCACGGAGCCGAACCTGACGAGCATCGAGATCACAGACCAGAATATCAAGGATTTTGACCGGGTGGCGCGGAAGTACCGCGTGGATTATGCGCTGAAAAAGGACAAAAGCGGACTGGTCCCGAAATACTACGTCTTTTTCCGGGCGAAGGATGCCGCGTCCCTCAACGCGGCGTTTACGGAATATTCTAACACCGTCACGAAGGAAAAGAAGCCGTCTGTGCTGCAAAAGCTCCGCAGCCTGATCGCCCGCGCACCGGTGCTGAACCAGAACCGGGAGCGGCAGAAGGAACGGGGGCAGGAACGATGAAGCGGCGCAGCATCAAGAAGATCATCCTTCCCAATCTTCCGTATCTTTTCATCGCACTTTTTGCCACGAAGTTCCCGCAGGCATGGCGGCTTGCCGAGGGTGTGGATGCATCTGAGAAGCTGCTGCATCTGCTGGACAGTCTTGCGGGTGCGTTCCGGTCGCCGTTTCCGAGTTTTCATCCGCTTGATTTGTGTATCGGCATTATGATTGCCGCTGTTATCAGATTGGCGGTCTATCTGAAAGCGAAAAACGCGAAGAAATACCGCAAAAATGTAGAATACGGCTCTGCCCGCTGGAGTGCATAATTTTA
>DPCD01000001.1:0-11620 GCA_003516765.1 Clostridiales bacterium
AAATCTCCGGCGAATTCGTACTTCCCTTGGGTCGATGTGGGCATCGACCCCTACGCGTTTTTTGAAATTTGAACATATTAACATAGAAAATCCCGGATCGTATCGGACGGTCCGGGATTTTGCGGTTTCAGTCAATTTTGATCTGGCACATGCGCATGGCGCTGAGCGCGTTTTCGTGGCTCTGGGGCGTGACACCGGCGCAGCAGGCGCTGTCGACCGCAATCGGAAGCTCCGGCAGTGCGCACTTGGCAGACAGCACGTTCGTAATTACGCAGATATCCGTGCAGAGCCCGACAAATTCGGCCGAGGTGAGATTGTCCAGTCCCTTGAGATACTGCACGAGTTCTTCGGAGCCGAACGAGGGCTTGTCAAAAATCCGCGCGCCGGTGGTATCCAACGCAAGGTCAATCTCCCAGCCGGGGGTGTTTTCGATGCAGTGGGGCACGGGAAGATTCTTTCCTTCCTGCGTCTGCAAATAATTTTCATGATGGGTGTCACGGGTAAAGACGACGGTCTTGCCCGCTTTTTTTGCTTGCGCGATTTTTTCTGCGACGCGCGGGACGATGGCGACCGCTTCTTTGGTACCGAGCGCACCGGAAATGAAATCCTTCTGCATATCCACAACGACCAAAACGTCCATGGTGATGCCTCCTGTCATGCTGTTTTAGAAAAGCATAGCACGTTTCGGAAAAAAAACAACCGTTTTTTTTAACGGCGCGTTTCGCGGGAAAGGGCTTGACAAGCGGCTGCGGCATGCGTATACTGTAAAAAACATAAAAAATTTTATATAAAAATTTGAATGCGTTCTAAAGTGAAAGGAAGTGGTCGGATGCTGCAGGAGAGCATTTTGCGGCTGTACCGGCGTCTTCGGCTCGACGGATACCGGAAGCTGTTCGGCGCGGTGCAGGAACGAGAGGGAAGCCTCAGCGCCATCGAGGCGTTTTCGGCGGACCTCATTAACCTGCTCGGAGAACCGACGCTCAGCCAGTTTGCCGAGTATGTCGGCATTTCCCAGCCGAACGCGACCTACAAGGTCAACGCTCTGGCGGGCAAGGGCTATGTGGAGAAGGTCGTCTCGAAGCCGGACCGGCGTGAAATCCGGCTCCGGACCGGAAAGAAGTTTGCACAGTATTTTGACGAAGACCGCCCGGCAATCTGCGCCGCGGCAGAGCGGGTGCGCGCGCAGTTTTCCGAAAGCGAAATCGACACGGCGCGCCGCGTACTCGATGCGCTGTTAGATGCAATGCAGGAGGGCACGAAAGGAGCCAATGTATGATTGATCTGTTTGAAAAATGCTATAAACCGGGGATTGCCGACGAGGCAAGGGCGCTCGGCATCTATCCGTATTTCCACGCGCTGGAGTCGAAGCAGGATGTGACGGTGATCATGGAGGGACAGCGGCGGATTATGCTGGGGTCCAACAACTATCTGGGACTCACGACAAATGAAACCGTCATCCGCGCGGGCGTGGAAGCGTATGAGCGCTTCGGCTCGGGCTGCTCGGGCTCGCGCTTCCTGAACGGAACGCTGGAACTGCATCTGGAACTGGAAAAGGAGCTGGCGGCGTTTTTGCGCAAGGACGAGGTTGTGACGTTTTCCACCGGCTTTCAGTCGAACCTCGGCATCATCAGCGCTCTGGTCGGGCTGCACGACTATGTGATCATGGACCGGGAAAACCACGCAAGCCTCTATGACGGCTGCCGCCTTTCCTACGGCACGATGCTCCGCTATCGGCACAACGACATGCAGGATCTGGAGAAGAAGCTGCAGAAGGTGCCGGAGGGCGCGGGCTGCCTGATCGTGACAGACGGCGTGTTCTCCATGGGAGGAGACATTGCAAACCTGCCGGAGATCTGCCGTCTGGCAAAGCAATACGGCGCGCGCGTGATGGTGGATGACGCGCACGGACTGGGGGTCATCGGCGAAGGCGGACGCGGCACGGCAAGCTACTATGGTCTGGAAGACCAGGTGGACGTGTATATGGGCACGTTCTCCAAATCTCTGGCAAGCCTCGGTGGGTACATGGCGGCGTCTAGCCGCGTGGCAGACTATGTGCGGCACAACTCGCGCCCATTTATCTTCTCGGCGTCCATTCCGCCTGCAAACTGCGCCGCAGCGCTTGCCGCGCTGCGGGAGTTGGAAGCGCATCCGGAGTTGGTCTCTAAATTACAGCAGAACGCGCTGTATTTAAGAAAACGGCTCTCGGAAGAAAACATCCGGATGCGCGAATCGAACGGCGAAATTGTGCCGATCATTCCGATTTACACCTATGAGCCGGTGCCGACGCTTACGATTGCAAAGGAGCTTTACGACGCGGGCGTGTATGTCAATTCGTCCCTTCCCCCGGCAGCAGCGCCGCACGAGTGCCTGCTGCGCACGAGCCTGATGGCAACGCACACGACGGAGCTGATTGACGAGGCGGTCGGCATCATGAAGGACATTCTCAGGAGGCATGAATTGTAATGGCGAAAATCTGTGTGATTACGGGCGGAACCTCCGGCATCGGAAAATGCACGGCGGAGGCGATGGCGCAGAAGGGCTATACGGTCTATGAGCTGAGCCGCCGCGCCGAAGGTCTTCCCGGCATGTTCCACATTCCGACCGACGTTACGGACCCCGACGCATGCCAACGCGCCATTGACGAGGTCGTCTCGCAGGCAGGGCGTATCGACGTGATGATCAACAACGCCGGCTTCGGGATCTCGGGCGCGATCGAGTTTACGCCGGTCGAGCAGGCGAAGCGGCAGTTCGACGTGAACTTTTTCGGCATGGTGAACATGAACCGCGCCGTGATTCCCGTCATGCGCGCGCAGAGAAGCGGGCGGATTGTGAACCTCAGCTCGGTCGCAGGCGCGATTCCGATTCCGTTCCAGGCGTTTTACTCGGCAAGCAAGGCGGCAATCAACTCCTACACGATGGCGCTGGCAAACGAGATCAAGCCCTTCGGCGTGCAGGTCTGCTGCGTCCAGCCGGGCGATATCCAGACCGGCTTTACGGCGGCGCGGCAGAAAATCGTTGTGGGCGACGATATTTACGGCGGCAGAATCTCGCGCTCGGTCGCGGGCATGGAAAAAGACGAGCGGACCGGCATGAAGCCCGAGGACGCGGGCGCGTTCGTGTGCCGTGTGGCGACAAGAAAAGGGATAAGACCCATTAACACCATCGGGCTTTCGTACAAATTCTTCTGCGTGCTGCAGAAGCTGCTGCCCGCGAAGACGCTCAACTGGCTCGTCGGCATGGTCTATGCCAGATAATAAGAAAACCGGGAGCGGGCGAAATCGCCCGCTCCTTTTTGCGCGGAATAAGCAGAGCGGAAGGCGGGAAGACTGTATGCATTGCGAATTCGGGAAACACCATTGTAATTTTGAACAAAAAAACGTTTCCAAATGCATCAAAACGCTGAATTATCAGAAAACGCAAAATTTTCTCTTCCCAAAGGGAAAATATGTAGTATAATATGGACAACGGAAATGGAAACGTTTCCAGCATGATGGAAATCATGGCTTATTTCAACAGGAGGAATTATCAATGAAAAAGTTCATCGCATTGTTCTTGGCGCTGGTTCTGGCGCTGGGTCTGATGGCTTGCGCATCGTCTGCTACCACCGAGACCACCACGCAGCCCGCCGAGACCACCACGACCACCGAAGAAACCAAGACCGAGGAAGCAGCTCCGGCAGAGGAAACTTCCGAAGAAACCGCTCCGGCAGCTGCCGGCTCCGTCTACTGGCTGAACTTCAAGCCGGAATCCGACGAAGTGCTGCAGAAGGTTGCTGCCATGTACACCGAGAAGACCGGTGTTCCCGTCACGGTCGTGACTGCCGCTTCCGGCACGTACAACGAGACCCTGACCGCCGAGATGGATAAGAGCAAGATGCCCACGCTGTTCGTCGTCGGCAACCAGGCAGCCGTCTCCACCTGGGGCGACTACTGCTACGATCTGACCGGCACCCCGATTGCAAACGAGCTGACCACCGACGCTTACAACCTCTATGACGAGGATGGCAAGCTCTGCTCCATCGGCTACTGCTACGAGTGCTACGGCATCATCGTCAACAAGAAGCTTCTGAAGGACGCCGGTTATGACATCACCGACATCACCAACTTCGAGACCCTGAAGACCGTTGCCGAAGACATCCACGCGCGCGCTGCCGAGCTCGGCTTCGACGCTTTCACCTCTTCTTCCATGAGCTCGGATTCCAGCTGGCGCTTCACCGGCCATCTGGCAAACCTCGAGTACTACTATGAGTCCGTGGATGATCCCACCGCATGGGAGACCTGCCCGGCTACCATCACCGGCAACTACATGCAGAACTACAAGAACCTGTAGGATCTGTATATCAACAACTCCGCAACCAATCCTGCAGACCTCGCTGCCGGCGGCTTTGACGCACAGGCTGAGTTCGCAGAGGGCAAGGCAGTGTTCTATTCTCAGGGCAACTGGGAATGGTCCGCACTGGCTGAGAAGGGCATGAGCGCTGACGACCTGACCATGATTCCGTACTACTGCGGCGTGGAAGGCGAAGAAAAAGCTGGCCTGAACTGCGGCACCGAGAACTGCTGGGCTGTCAACGCGGAAGCTTCCGAGGAAGACATCCAGGCAACCCTCGACTTCATGTACTGGATGGTCACCGACGCTGACGCTTCGCGCATGCTCGTCGATTCCTTCGGCGTTATGCCTTACAAGCAGTCTGCCGAGTCCACCAACCCGTTCCTGAAGAACGCCAACGAGTACGCTGCCGAAGGCAACTATGTCATGCCTTGGGTCACCAACTTCCAGCCGAACGTTGACGCTTACCGCGAAGCGCTCGTCGCTGCCATGAACCAGTACGATGCCGATCAGACCGACGCCAACTGGGAGCTGGTCAAGACTGCGTTCGTCGACGGCTGGGCAGTGCAGTACCAGGCAGCCAACGGCTAATCTTCTGGCGGACCTTTTGCCCTAGCACGGACAGAAGAACCAAACAAAATAACTCTTGCACGGGGCGAGCATTCCGCTCGCCCCGTTTTCCAAAACAGGACGTTTTTCTATCACGCCCAATGCTGCATGAGGCTGCGGGCATGAACTTACCGGAAGTGAGGATGAGAGTATTGAAGCGTAGAAGAGATCCAGCAGCAGTCAACAGCCGCCTGATCCGCCGCCCCATTCAGCGGATGTTCTGGCTGTTCCTGCTTCCGATGACGGCGGCGTTCTGCATCGGATTCGTGTATCCGTTTTTGAAGGGACTGTTTTTGTCCTTCTGCAAGTTCAAGACAACCAGCAAGTGGACGTGGGTTGGCTTGAGCAACTATGTCAAGGCGTTCCACGACGAAAGCTTCCTGTATTCGTTCGGCTATACGGCGGTGTTCGCCATCGTGTCGCTGATCATCATCAACGTCCTTGCCTTTGCGGTTGCGTATGCGCTGACGCAGGGCATCAAGGGAACCAACGTGTTCCGGACCGTCTTTTTCATGCCGAACCTGATTGGCGGCATCGTGCTGGGCTATATCTGGAGCATGATTTTTGACGGCATTCTGAACCATTACGGCACATCGATTCTGCTCAATACAAAGCTCGGCTTCTGGGGCTTGATCATCCTCATGTGCTGGCAGCAGATCGGCTATATGATGATCATTTACATTGCAGGTCTGCAGGCGGTGCCGGAGGATATGCTCGAGGCGGCAAAGATCGATGGCGCCAACAAGTGGCAGACGCTGTGGAAGGTCACGATTCCGAACGTCATGCCGTCGATTACGATCTGCATGTTCCTGACGCTGACCAACGGTTTCAAGCTCTTTGACCAGAACCTCGCGCTGACCGGCGGTCAGCCGTATATCATCAACCCCGACGGCACGACGGTGCATACGACGGAGATGCTCGCGCTCAACATTTACAACACCTTCTATGGGCAGAATGCGAACGCCAGAGGTACAGCGCAGGCGAAGGCAGTGCTGTTCTTCATCCTTGTGGCGGCAATCGGTCTGATTCAGCTCAACGCAACCCGGAAAAAGGAGGTCCAGCAGTGATGAAAAACAGCGCATTATCCAAAGAAAAGCAGGCAAAGCGGGCGCTGACGATCTTCTTTGCGGTGCTTTGCGTATTTTACGTGATGCCGGTTCTGCTGGTGCTGCTCAACTCGTTCAAGGTCAACACCTTCGTCAAGACCGACACGTTCGGCTGGCCCAGCGGCGAGAGCTTTGCGGGCTGGAGCAACTTTGTCAAGGGCATGACCTTCGGCAACTATCCGTTCTGGAAATCCGCGCTCTACAGCACGGTCATTACGATTCTGTCGACGGCGCTGATTCTGCTGTTCACGTCGATGGCAGCGTGGTATATCTCCCGCGTCAATTCGCTGCTTTGCCGCGTGATCTATTATCTTTGCGTGTTCTCGATGGTCGTGCCGTTCCAGATGGTCATGTTTACGCTGTCGAAAACTGCCGATACGCTGAAATTAAACACGCCGTGGACGATTCCGGTCATTTATCTGGGCTTTGGCGCAGGTCTGGCGGTGTTCATGTTCACAGGCTTTGTCAAGGCGATTCCGCTGGACATTGAAGAGGCGGCGGCAATCGACGGCTGCGGTCCGCTGCGCACGTATTTCTCGGTTGTTCTGCCGATGCTCCGTCCGACGATGATTTCGGTTGGTATTCTGGAGATCATGTGGATCTGGAACGACTATCTGCTGCCGTACCTGGTGTTGGACCGGACAAATTATCTGACGATTCCGATTCACATCCAGTATCTCAAGGGCAGCTATGGCACGGTGGACCTCGGCGCGACGATGGCTCTGATTCTGCTGTCGATCATTCCGGTGATTGTGTTCTATCTGACGTGCCAGAAGCACATCATCAAGGGCGTTGCCGCGGGCGCAGTCAAGGGCTGAGCGCACGATAACGAAAGGAGCGTGAGCCGGTTGACCATCAAGGATCTGGCAAAGCTCAGCGGATACTCGCTGGGAACCGTTTCGCGGGTGCTCAACGACCAGCCGAATGTCTCCGAGCAGGCGCGCAAAACCATTCTTGCGCTGGTCGAGGAGCACGGTTTTGAGCGCAACGCGAGTGCGCAGCTGCTCAAGCAGCAGAGGACCAAAAGCGTTCTGATCATTGTCAAGGGTACGTCCAACGAGATGTTCGCAGCGATGGTGGAAAAGCTGCAGTCGCTGTTTGCAGACACCGACCACCCCGTGATTGCCGACTTTATCGACGAAGACGAGAACGAGGTCAAGCGCGCGGTGCAGCTGTGCCGGGAGAGAAAGCCGAGTGGTGTTCTGTTCCTCGGCGGCAACAATGAAAACTTCCGCGCGGATTTTGACAAGGTTCTCGTGCCGAGCGTGGTCGTGACGAACGATGCACATGAGCTGCGGTTTCCGAACCTGTCGAGTGTCTCGACCGACGACTGCGCGGGTGCGTCGTGCGCGGTGGAGTATTTGCTCAGAAGCGGACACCGGAATGTCGTTGTTCTCGGCGGCGACCGCGCCATTTCTGACACCAGCGCCAAACGCTACGCCGGGTGCGTGGAGGCGTTCCGGAAAAACGGTTTGACATTTGACGACGAAACGATGTATTATACCGGTCGGTATTCGTATGAATTCGGCTACAACGGCATGAGGCAGGCGCTTGAAAAGACGAAGGGACTGACGGCGGTGTTTGCAATGGCGGACGTCATTGCCATCGGCGCAATCCGGGCGCTGCTTGACGAGGGACTGCGCGTGCCGGAGGATATTTCGGTCGTGGGCTACGACGGGCTACGCATCGGAGACTTTTATGTGCCGAAGCTGACGACGATTTCGCAGTCGGTGGAGCTTCTGGCGAAGCGCTCGTTTGAGCTACTGATTTCCTGCATGCAGGGCGCGGCAGCGCAGCATCTGACGGTGCCGTTCCGCCTGCTTCGCCGGCAGAGCGTCCGGCAGATCACAGAATAGAGGGATTTTTATGGAACGAAGCAGCGGAATTCTGCTGCATATCACATCGCTGCCTTCGAAATACGGCATCGGAAATCTGGGAAAGGAAGCATATGCTTTCGTGGATTTTCTGAGGCAGGCGGGGCAGAAATACTGGCAGATTCTCCCGCTCTGCCCGCCGGGCTACGGCGATTCGCCGTATCAGGGCTTTTCGGCGTTTGCGGGCAATCCGTATCTGATTGACCCAGAAGAGCTGGTGGAAAAGGGCTGGCTGGCAAGAAAGACGCTGGAGAGTGTCCAGTGGTCGCAGCGCGACGATCAGGTTGATTTCCGGCAGATGTATGACGAGCGGCTTCATATGCTGCAGGCGGCGTTCTCCGGCTTCCGGGAAAACGAGCCGGAGGATTTCCGGGCGTTTGTGGAACAGGAGGCAGCCTGGCTGCCGGAGTATGCGCTGTTTATGGCGATCAAGGCACATTTTGATGATCGTCCGTGGCAGGAGTGGCCGGCGGATATCCGCCTGCATCAGCCGCAGGCAATTGCGCAGTACCGCGAGAGCTTGCAGATTGATGTCCGGTTCCACTGCTTCCTGCAATATGTGTTCCATAAGCAGTGGCAGAACTTAAGAGCCTACGCGCACGAAAACGGCGTGCAGATCATCGGTGACGTGCCGATCTATGTGCCGCTGGATTCAGCAGACGTGTGGGCACATCCGGAAAACTTCCAGCTCGGAAGAACCAGACGCCCGCGCTGCGTCGCCGGCTGCCCGCCCGACGGATTCAGCAAAAACGGGCAGTATTGGGGCAACCCGATCTACGACTGGGCGCGCATGGAGCAGGACGGCTTTTCCTGGTGGCTGCAGCGCATCGGCGCGGCAGGACGCAACTATGACGCCGTGCGCATCGACCATTTCCGCGGCATCGAGAGCTATTGGAGCATCCCTGCCGTCAACAAGACCGCGCGCAACGGGCGCTGGGTCAAAGGACCCGGACTCAAGCTGGTGCGCGCCATCCAGAAGGCGTATCCGGATATCTCGTTCATTGCCGAGGATCTGGGCTTCCTGACGCCGGAGGTTCTGCAGCTGGTGCTCGATTCCGGCTGGCCGGGTATGAAGGTCCTGGAGTTTGCGTTCGACCCGCGCGAGCCGAGCAACTATCTGCCGCATAAGTACGGTGAAAACTGCATCTGCTACACGGGCACGCACGACAATGAGACGCTGTACCAGTGGTGCGGCAAAATTTCGCCGGAGTCCGATGCATATGCGCGGGAGTATCTGGGCATTACCAAAGAAGACGACCTGGCGCAGGCAATCATCGAGGCGGGCGCAAAGTCAAAGGCGGCGCTGTTTGTGGCGCAGATGCAGGACTATTTGGGACTCGGCGGTGAGGCGCGGATGAATGAGCCCGGTACGCTGAAGGTGGAGAACTGGCGCTGGCGGATGCTGCCCGGTCAGGCGGACGCGCAGCTGGCGCAGAAAATTTTGTGTTTGACACAGCAGGCAAAGCGCGTATAATACGCAGTATCAATCGCAGCCCGCACTGTCTGCGAGACAGCGCGGGCTGCATGTTTTGAATCCGGTCTTCGGACCACAGTTTGGAGAATGTGTATGAGTAACGAAGTAGAACGAATTGTACAGCAGACCGAGGCGCTCCTGCGCCTGCGTCATGAGGAAACCTTACAGGAGACCACGCCGCAGCGGCTGCATGAATGTCTGGGCGAAGTCATCATGATGCAGATCAATGACAGCTGGGTCAAGACGAAAAAGCGGCAGACTGCCGGGCGGCGTGCGTTTTATTTTTCGGCGGAGTATCTGGTCGGACGCCTGGTCTACAGCAACCTGTTTAACCTCGGCATTCTGAGCGAGGTCAAAAAGGCGTTCGCGGAAAAGGGCGTGGACCTTGCGTGTCTGGAGGAAATTGAGGATGCGGCGCTCGGCAACGGCGGTCTGGGGCGGCTCGCAGCGTGCTTCCTCGACAGCGCGGCAACCTGCGACGTGCCGCTGACGGGCTACGGTCTTCGCTACCGGTTCGGGCTTTTCAAGCAGAGCTTTGAAAACGGCAGCCAGCGCGAGAACGCCGACGACTGGACAAAGTTCGGAGACCCGTGGAGCCACCGGCGCGACAAGCTGGCGGTGAAGGTCAATTTTGCCAACCAGACGGTCATTGCGGTTCCGTATGACATGCCGGTCATCGGCTATGAAAATAACACGATCGGCACGCTGCGGCTCTGGCAGTGCGAGGCGGAGAAGGAACTGGACTTTGACGCATTCAACGCGCAGAACTATGTCAAGGCGCTGGAAACGAAGAACAAAGCCGAGGATATTACGCGCGTTCTGTATCCGAACGATTCGACGTGGGAGGGAAAGCAGCTGCGCATCAAGCAGCAGTATGTGCTCTCCAGCGCGTCGCTGCAGGACATTTTGAGAAGCTTCCGCGAGAATCACGGCTGCGATTATTACCGGCTTCCGGAATTTGACGCCGTGCAGCTCAACGACACGCATCCGGCAATGGCAATTCCGGAGCTGATTCGCCTGCTGCAGCTTGAGGGCATGGACTTTGAGTCCGCATTCCAGATTGCCGCGCGCGTGTTCTCTTACACGAACCACACCGTCATGGGCGAGGCGCTGGAAAAGTGGGATCTGGAGCTGCTGCGTTCGGTGGTGCCGGAGATTTGCGATATCCTTGAGAAAATCGACACCAGACTCAAAAAGGAACATCCGGACAGCGGGCTTTTCATCATCAAGGACCATCAGGCGCATATGGCAAATCTCTCGGTGTATGTCTCCACGGCGGTCAACGGTGTGGCGCGGATTCACTTCGAGATTCTCAAAAACGACCTGTTCAAGGACTGGTATCGCTATTACCCCGAGCGTTTCCAGAACAAGACCAACGGCATTACACCCCGGCGCTGGCTGGGTCTTTGCAACCCCGAGCTGTGCGGACTGATCGAAAGCAAGGTCGGCACCGGTTTCCTGACAGATCTTGACAAGCTCGAAGGACTCAAGAACGGGCTCGATGAGATGACCGTCAAGCAGTTCAACGCGATCAAGCTGGAAAAGAAGCGGCAGCTTTGCGCGGTGATTGAAGAACATGAGGGCGTGAAGCTGGACCCGAGCTTCGTGTTTGACGTGCAGGTCAAGCGGCTTCACGAGTATAAGCGGCAGCTGATGAACGCGCTTTCCATCATGGACCTTTACTTCGGCATCAAGGACGGCACGATTTCCGACTTTACGCCGACGGCGTTTATCTTCGGCGCGAAGGCGGCACCCGGCTATGTGCGCGCAAAGGCGATCATCCGGTATATCAACCGCGTGGCGGAGCTTGTGAACAACGACCCGGCGGTCGCAGACAAGATGAAGGTTGTGTTCGTGCAGAACTACAACTGCTCGTATGCCGAGCATATTATCCCCGCGGCGGATATCTCCGAGCAGATTTCGCCCGCCGGCACGGAAGCGTCCGGCACGGGCAACATGAAGCTGATGCTCAATGGCGCGGTCACGCTCGGCACGATGGACGGCGCGAACGTCGAGATCGTCGAGCGCGCGGGACTGGAAAACAACTATATCTTCGGCGCGAGCGTCGAAGAGCTGAACGACATCCGCGAGAGCTACTGCGCGCGCGATGTGTATCACAGCAATCCGCGCATCAAACGGGCAGTCGACACGCTCGTTGACGGCACGGTGCCGACCGACTCCGAGCTGCGCGAGCTGTATGCGTCGCTGCTCGACGGCGCAAGCTGGCA
>DPCD01000001.1:11795-11938 GCA_003516765.1 Clostridiales bacterium
CTGCTCGACGGCGCAAGCTGGCATCGCCCGGACCACTATTTCGTCCTCAAGGATCTGCCGTCTTACCAGCAGGCAAGGCTGCAGGCGAACCGCGACTATCGCGACCGTGTGGAATTCGGGCGCAAGTGCCTGATGAACGTCGC
>DPCD01000053.1:0-6819 GCA_003516765.1 Clostridiales bacterium
ACAAAATCCGGCAGGCGGCTGGCTGTTATTCTTCCACATAGCGCGCGGGAAGCGCATCGAGCGCTTCGCAGCGGACGGCAAGGCGCGTGGTGCCTCCCACTGTGCAGGTGAAAAGCGTCAGATCCCAGTCTCCTTCGGTCATTTCCTCCACCGCCGTGGGCGCAAGGGTTTCCAGCGCCATGACTTCATAGAAAAAGACGTTGCCGTCCATGTCCGTAAACGTAACCGCATCTCCCGGCTGCAGCTTTTTAAGCTCCCGGAAATGTCCCGCGTAGTTGTGCCCCAGAATCACCAGATTGTGCGTATACGCAGAGCCGGAATACCGGCACGGCGCCAGACGCAGGCTCTCGTAGCTCCACTGGTCGATCACCGGCAGCTCCAGAGAAATCGCCGGCAGCGACAACAGCCCGATATAGTCCGCCCCGTCGACCGTTTTAACCGGCATATCCATCTGCGGATTGAGAAGATAGTCCGGAATTTCCTCCAGCGCCGTCTCGCGGACGGGCTGCACGGAAACCGCCTCAGACGCTTCTGCCTCCTCCAGCTCCGGCTTTAACGCTTCGAGCGTCGCCTGGACCTGCATGCTTGCCATCGCGTCGGTCATCAGGTTGTACGCTGTGAGGCAAAGCGCTGCCAGAAGAAGCAGCAGTCCGATTGCCGTAAAAATTTTCCCGCGTCTTGTCATGCTTCTGTCTTTCTATCCAGCGCGCCGAGAATCAGAAACACCAAGCCAGATAGCGCCAGCGCCTCCACGTGCCACCACACCGCGCCCGTCTGCGGAAGCGTCGGCTTCGCGGGGCTCGAGGGCTTTGAGGGATTGGAGGGCTTTACCGGCGTATCCGGCGTGTCTGTCCGGTCCGGCTTTTTCGTATTGGTCACAACGAAGGTGATGCCCTCGCGCGTGATGCTGACCGTGTAGCCGGAGACGGTTTTCTCCGTGACCGACCAGCGCGCATCCGCGTCGAGATCCAACCAGGTGTAGCGCCAGTTGTTTCTTTCGCTCAGCTTTACCGTATCATATACTTTTCCGTTTCTGAGCAGCTCCACAGTAATCTCCTGCGGGCGGCTATCCTCTGCGCCGTCGTCGTCCCAGACCTTCAGGACCTTGCGCGTGACGGTATCGCCGTCGTCCGGAACCGGCGTTTTGCCGAACTTCACGTTTGCCGAAACGTCATAAACCCACTCGTTATTTTCCAGATCCTGCGTCGGCAGCAGCACGAAAAACGGCTCGGCGTCATAATCATTCCCGCCCTGTGTGTGCCGCTCGCCAATGACAAGGTACAGCCCAGCCGCAAGCATTTTCCCCTGCGTGGGGAACGTGAGCATGCCGGTTTTGTCGTTTTTCCCGCTGTCTGCGGGCGTAAGCTCCCGGCGCAGCACGTAGCTTTCCAGCGTCTGCGCCATCTCGCGCCAGCGGCGGTCGTTTTTTCCGCGGATGTCCAGATCAAACTCATCAAATTCGGAGCGAACCGTCAGTTCGCCCGTCTCGTCTGCGTCTGCCACGCGGTAGATCGAGAATTTCGCGCCGGAAAGCGCCGTTTTTCCGTCCCGGTAGGTCAGCGTCAGCGTGGGCTTTCTGGACAGATCAATGCTCCCCGCCGCCTGCGCGACGCTTGTCAGCAGGCACAGTACCGCTGCCAGCAGTGCAAGGGTTCTTTTTCTACGTGTCAATCTCATCACCTCTGGATTTGCTCTGCCGCTTCGGCAAGAGCAGGATAATCAGAAGAAGCAGCAAAACCGGAATTGCCAGCACCGGCGCAACGATCAGCGGGTCAAACTGCGTTGCGTCCGCCGTCACATGCATTCTCGCCGCCTCTGGCGTATTTTCCACCCGGTGCCCGCGCACCAGAAGCCGGTGTGTGTTGATGCCGTAGGGCGTACAGGTCACAAGTGTGCAGTAGTCCTCCCCCGGCACGATGCCGAGCGCGTCCACCTGCTCGGGTTCCACGATCAGAATCTGGTCGATCTCATAGGTCAGGACCTCGTCCAAAACGCGCAGCAGAAACGTATCGCCGACGGCAAGCTTATCGAGGTTGGTAAACAGCTTTGCGCTCGGAAGCCCCCGGTGCCCGGAAAGCACACAGTGCGTCCCCTCCCCGCCCACGGGAAGGCTCGACCATTCCAGATGCCCGACCGCGACCTGCAGCACAGACTCCTCCGTGCCGTGGTAAATGGGAAGCGAGCAGTCGATCTCGGGTATTTCGATATAGCCCATCACGCCGAGCCCGGAAACGTCCAAAAGACTTTCATATGCCGCTTTCTGCTCGTCGGTCAGGGCAAACGCCGTTTCCCGCTGAGAAAGTGCGCGGTTATAGTCCTGCGCCGCCTTCCACATTTCGTCATACTGCGCAGTGTCCAGCTGCGAAACTGTTTCTGCGTAGCTTGCAATCGCGCGCGTCTGGTGCATCGAGTTCCAGTAGTCGCTCAGGCTCGGATACAGCAGCAGGGACACTCCTGCAAGAAGCAGCAGAACCAGAAAGACAGTTGTCCAGTTGTTGTTCTTTTTCTTCATGCAGGGTTCTCCTTGCCGCTGCGCGCCGGGGGAATGCTCCCCCCCGGCGGCAATCGGAAAAATCAAAAAATCAGTCGCGCTCTTTCATGCGCTTGCGGGTGACCAGCACCACAGCCGCGCCCAGCACAAGGACCGAGCCGAGGATGTAAAACACCGTCGTGCCCATGCCGCCTGTAGACGGCAGCTCCGTGCCAGACTGGTTGTTGATCTCGGCTACCACGGTTGTGTAGGTCAGAGAATCAGAGCCTTCTGCCTTTGTAGCGCCAGTAATCACGACTTCGACATCCTCTTTTAGCGTGTTATAGCCAGCAGGAGCCATGATTTCACGGAGGTAGTATGTATCCACATCCAAACCGTCAATTTTAATCTTGCCTTGCGTATTCGTGGTCAGGATGGTGCTAGCGTTCCATGGGATGGTTCCGTCCCCGCCCGCAGCAGGAACGTTTTCCCAACCGGTGAGCTTGCCGTTGACAACAACCGCGACCTTATCCTTGTTCTTATTCAGCAGCACGAACTGAGCGTCCTTCAGAACCTTTTCCTTGTCGCCGTTGCCGTATTTCAAAACGTCCAGATCCCACGTATAGGTCGTGGTTGTGCTGGGAGGCGTGGTCGTGGTCTTGTCGGACTGACCGTATTCAATCTTGCTTTCGTTGGGGTTGCCTTCCACGCCGACAACCGCATTTTCGTTCAGCTTTGCCGTGTATTCAATGACGAGCTGATCATTAGCTTTCAGCGTATCGCAGAATGCCTGCGTGAAGCGCACCTCAAACGTGCAATCGTCGGTAAGACCCGTCGTCACAACCTGATAGTTTGCTGTATCAACAGTTGCCTTGTTCAGCGTCACCTTCGTCACGGCGTCAAACGTCAGACCTGCGGACATTTTGTCGTGGAACAGATAGTTCTCAGCGCCCGCCTGCGCTGTAATGGTGCTCTTGAAGTTGACGGTCTGACCGATGTCGGCGTCGTTCGTCTTGCCGTATGCATTGGTGGAGTCCTCCTCGACCTCCTTCTCATTGGTCGGCTCGGCATTCTTTTCCTTGATGGTTACGTCCGGATTCGTTGTATCGAGCGAGCAGAGCGTGCCGAGCGTGGAGTCGACCAGATAGTAGCCGAGGTCCAGATTGTCAAACACAACCGTCGCAGATGTCGCTTTGGTCTGCCCCTGATTGCCACTCAGGTTTGCCGCATACGCCTGCGCCAGTTTTGCAAAAGCGGCAGTATCCGCACTTGCAGCCCAGGTCACATAGCCCTGATCATTGGTGACCAGATAAGTGTCCTTGATGTCTTGGCTCTCTACAAAGTCTTTCCAAGCTGCCGTTGCCTTATAAGAGTATGCGTTCGATTCTTTGTTGTAGCTTTCCAGATGCAGAATCTCATAGATCGTATACGTCTGACCTGCAATTGCATTATCGATGGTAATGCTGCCCTCATTGACCGCTGCGGCGAACACACCGGCGCTCAGCGCCAGTACCATTATCAGTGCCAGCACAAAGCCGACAATTCTCTTGACATGCTTCATGATTTTCTAACGTCCTTTCCTGTTTCCCTGCAAAAGTTTCTGCTTTTTCTCGCATCAGGAGGATGCGGTATCCTCCCTTCTGCGTCTGCGTTTGATCCGGTACAGTCCAAAGCCCGCTGCCAATACCAGCGCCAGCCCTCCGACTGTAAACCACCCGGTTCCGCTCCCGCCGGTACTCGGAAGCGCGTAGTAGGTGTTGTTGACGATCACGCCCGTTCCATCCGTGTTCAAAGACCCGATCGGCGCATAGTTTGTGCCGAGGACCTGTACCATAACCTCGTCATAGGCAACCGTGACCACATAGTGTTCTCCGGTTTTGGAGTACCCGTCCGGAACCTTCTTCTCCGACAGATCGTAGCTGTGACCGGAGGGAATGTCGGTAAAGCTTACCTTGCCGTCGTCACCGGAAACCGCCTCCTGCGGCAAAATGGAAACCTGTGTACCATTTCCGCGGCAGATTTTGCAGTTGTCGCTGTGCGTGAGCGTAAACTCTGCGCCTGCCAGCGCATTTCCGCGGTTATCCTGCTTCTGGAAGACCAGCTCGCCCAGATATCCCTCCACCGACGGAATCGGGAATTCCAGCGTCTTCTGGTCGGAAATCTGTACCTTGCCGTTCACCGTCTCAATCACGCGGTATTTGAGCGTCGTTTTGCCGTTGGTCTCATACTCACCCCGCTCAACGAAGCCATTCTGCTCGTTTTGCAATCGCACCCGGTAGCGCAGCGTGTAGATATGGGTCGTCGTGCCGCCGCCCATTTCCGTCGTATAGCCGGACTGCTTGAGGTCCCAGGTGATGGCGTTGTCGGCAAAGCTCGCGGTGTTTTCTTCGCCGGGCTGATTCACGCCGGACAGCTCTTCATAATAGCCGTTCCCGCCCCTGTTGAAAAGTCCGATGAACTCCACTGCGTCAACTTCTCCGCCGCCGACCGGCATCGGGTCCGACGCCACCCAGTCCGCCTTGCTCGCGCTCTCAATGGTCGTCTTGATGGTCTCAAAAATCTGCTCATACGCATCCAGCAAGCCATTCGTATCGGTACTATCGTAGTAGTATCCCGAGCCGATGCTGTTGCGCAGCCAGTTCTTATAGGATTCTGTGCTCCTCGGGTCGCCGATCTCATAGCTTGTGCCGGTCCGGTCCACAACGGAGAAGCCATTTGCATTTTCACTCTGGGTGATGTACTGCTGAATGGTCTGACCGCCGACGTCCACGCCGATGGAGAAGATCGTCGTGCCCGCATTTTTGATGTTTTGCGCCATGTTCCTTGCACGGATTGCCGCTTCGTCGGAATAGCTGGTGCCATAAGACGTAGGTTTGTTCAACACATGGTCATAGAAGATTTTCCCGGTCGTATCATAGGGGTCATAGCCGCTATAGCCGCTTTTGATATAGGTTGTCGGGAAGCCGTCCGACAGGAAGATGATGTACTTGTTCTTGTTGGTGGCACTGGCAAGCATATCGCTTCCCATCTTGAGTCCCGCCTCAATGTTCGTAAAGCGCGAATGTGCATTCCCATAACCGGCAGCGTTGATAATCTTGCCCGTTTCCGTGCGCATTGTCTGCTTCAACTGCGTTGCTTTCTGTTGGCTCGAACAGTCCTGCAAACCAAAAATCTGATGTGCATCCGTGTTGAACGCCACATAGCCGACCTTGCTCACGCCGAGCGAATTGCTATCGGCAAACTTGTCAAGAAAATCCGCCGCCGCATCCATTGCCGCTTTGTAGCGTGTGCTGCCGCCGAAGTTGCTGTTCATCGTGTTGGAAATATCCATCACGATCACGACCGCCATATCGGGCTCCTCAATGACCTCGCTGATTGTGCGCGGCGTGCGTACCTGCAAGGTGATGTCGAACACGTTTTCCAGATCCGTTCTTGCAATCGTCTTGCTCACGCTGACGCCGTCATTGCTTTCCGCGCTGCCGCCCTCTTTTCTAATCTGCTGCGGCGAATGTGCATTTGTACTCTGCACCAAAGTCGGTGCATTCTGTGCAAACAAAGCGATCTCACCGTTATCGTCGTCATAGCCGTCATATGCCGCGTCGGCATATTCCTCAAACCAGCCGCTGTCGCGCAGCAGCATCCAGTTGGTGCCCACGCACGGCTCGGCAATCGCTTCATATTCGTCTGTCAGCAGCGCCTGCACACGCTCATAGAGCGAAACGTAGTCTTCATCGCTCAGCTGCCCGTCCTGATGCGCCTGCTCAAGCTCTGTCAAAAGCTCCTGCGCCGCAGAAATATCCTCGTCTGTCAGCTCCTCCAGAGCCTCGAACTGCTCGACCTGCTGCGTAAAATCAAGCAGGAACGCTTCCAGTTCTTCTTCCGTATAGGAAGGCTCCTGCGGCTCGTCGGAAAGGGCAGCATAGCATGCGTCCGAGTGCCGGTGTTCTTCGAGCTTGCAAAGAAGCTCTCCGTCTGCGCTGTAGCAGGTATCAGTATGTTCATGCTCTTCCAGCCCGCAGACAAGCTCCGGCACTTCCTCGTCCGTGGTTTCCTCCGGTTCTTCCTCGTCCGGATTTTCGTCCGGTGCTTCCTCGTCCGGTTTTTCTTCCGGGTTTTCATCCATCGCTTCGTCCGGGTTTTCCTCGACAGGCTTCTGGTCATCCGGGCTGTCAATCACCGGCGTATCCGGCAGCTGCTCTTCCTGCGGCAGCGCGCCGAAGCCGAAAACATCCTCGTCTGTCAACTCGTGCCGCTTCTCGACGACCTCGCCGCCAACGTTTCCTTCCACGGTTTCCATCGTCTCGCCGCGCAGCTCGGTCACAATGCCGACATGGTCGCTCGCGCCGTCG
>DPCD01000053.1:6996-16731 GCA_003516765.1 Clostridiales bacterium
TCCGTATCAAAGAACACCAGATCGCCCGTCTTCGGCGTATAATCGCCCGCGCTCTTGTAAAGCCCCGCGTCTTCCAGCCGCTCTGTCCAGTACACGCAGCCCGCAGCATACGGAACATCCGCCTGCGCCACGCCCGCGTAGTGCAGGCAGAACGAAGCGAACATCGCGCACCACTCGCTGTAGGGATGGCCGTACCATGCGCCGTAGCGCGTGTAGCCGTGCTTGCCGCCTGCGTCGTCGACCTCATAGTTGCGCCCGCTCTGCGTGTAGCCGATCTGACTTTTTGCCACCAGCGCAGCGTTCTCGCCAGCCGTTTCGCCGGTCAGTTCCGGAATCGTCGCCTCCCACACGCCGGCGCTTTCCAGATCTGCGGATTTGTCCGAATAGCAGATCAGACTGTGCGTATGCTCCGGCTTTGTGCAGGCAAACTCGCGCACGTAGCACGCCTCCGTGTGCCGGTGCGGCTCAGAAATCTCCTGCTGCTCTTCTTCGCCGCAGATCAGCGTCTCTTCATAGCCGTAGCAGTCCTCGGTATGCGTATGCCCTTCGATCACCTCCGGCTCCGTGCAGACGAGATTGCCCGCTTCATCGTAGCAATCGTCCGTGTGCTCGTGCAGGGTATCTTCGCATTCTTCCAGCCCGCAGGTCAGAACCGGCTCATACTCGTAGCATGTCGCAGTATGAATATGCCCCTCCGGCTGCACCACGTCAAATTCTCTGTCGCAGAGCAGCACCGTCTCGTAGCATTCATCCCCGTGCCGGTGCTCCTCCATGCCGCAGTAAGTCTGCTGCGCCATTGTAATGGCAGGCAGAATCAGCGCGTAGGTCGTGCAGAACACAACCACCGCCGCCAACGCCAGGACCGCGCTGCGCCAGCGCTTTCTTCTGCGCCTCCGGTTTGTATATACAGTTGCCTCGTGCCGCGCGTCCATTGTCATTCACCGTCCCTTTTTATTGAAGCCTCCCGAATCCGGCAAGCGGCCAGACTCTCCAGACAATTTTTCCGACAACCTGCTCCTCCGCCACGCAGCCAACCTCCGAATGCCGGGAGTCCGCCGAGGTGGACCGATGGTCTCCCATGCAGAAATACCGGTTCTCCGGCACCTGATAGGGAAGCTCGATGTTGCAGTCGCCAAACGATTTTTCCGTCACATACAGCTCGTCGAGCTGCTTGCCGTCGACATAGACCGTGCCGTCGGGGTCGATATCCACCCACTGCCCCGGTCCTGCGATGCAGCGCTTGACGAGAATCTTGTTGCCGAGATAAAACGCAATCAGATCGCCCGGCTGAAACTCCGCGCCCTTGAGTGAGACGACGATGTCTCCTTCCGAGAGCGTCGGCGTCATCGAAGAGCCGTAGATCTGCAAAACCGGCGTCAGTACCGTCGCCACCAGCACAGCCAGCGCCGCCACGACAATCAGCACATTCACCGTGCTGCGCAGCGTCTGGCGGTAGCGCCTGCGATAGCGAAGCCGCTCGCGCTCGGCGCGCACCTGCTCGATGGCAGGCACCTCCACCGGCTTTTTTTCCTTCACCCGCATACCAGAGCCCCTTACTTCTGAAGCGCCAGCCGCAGCGCCTCGTAGGATTGGAGCATCGTGTCGGTCTTCTCCTGAAGCTCCGCCCACTTCTGCTGTGTGCCTTCATCCGTCATGGCGCGGATGCGGTCTGCTTCCTGCTGTGCCTGCTGCACAATGGCGTTTGCCTTGCGCTGCGCATCTGCCACGATCCGGTCGGCAAGCTGCTGCGACTGCTCGTTTGCTGCATGGACCTGTGCCAGATACTGATCTGCTGCCGCCTGCGCCGCCTCAAACACCCCGTTCAGCGCCAGCGCCGCCTCGGCGATCGAGCCCGCATTTTCCAGCTTCACCGTCCGGTCTGCCAGCTGTTTGCGGATGGTTTCGTTTTCCTGTTCGAGCCGCTGCGTTTTCTGCTGCAGCTCATAAATAATGTCCAGCAAATCCTCCCGTGTGAGACGCCGAAGTTCCCGTTCCGTCATGTTCTGTTCTCCAAATCCTTCCAGATATTTGATTCCTCTGCGCGCTTTTGGAAACGTTTAATTCATTGGTTCCATGTACTGTCTTCTATTGTTAATCATAAACAATTTGCCGCTCGAAATCAAGTACTTGCGTGTTAAAACATTCACATTTTACATGTAATTTTCCCACCTTTTCTGCATAATTCTTCCAGAGATATTATATATATCCATAATAAAGCGATGCCCGCCTCCCGGGCAGCTGTCCTGCCTTGAAAGCGGAGCATCCTTAGTTTCTGTATCCATCCGGCGCGCCGGTTTTGACACGCCCTATTGCACCCGGTAGCTCGAAAGCACCAACTCCGTTACCCGCTCCCGGAACGCGCGCTCCGGCGCGCAATAGCGCCGCGCACCCAAAGACCTGTGAAACGAAACAAGCCTTCGCTTCTCGTCCACCCACGCCTCAAAGACCCGCTCCTTTGCCTGCTCCATCTCTCACGACCCTTTCCCTGCCGCACCGTGAATTTGGCGCATGGTAAATGCGGTAAAAGCTATTAAAATGCAGCGATTATTCAAAGTATAAGAAACGAAATATCGTAGGTGGTGGTTGTGTGACAGATATTCTCTCGATGATTCGTCAAACCCGCGAGGCGCGCGGCTGGACCGAATATCAGCTTGCCGAACGCTCGGGGCTGCCGCAGTCGACCATTTCCTCGTGGTATAAAAAGGGCATGACGCCGTCTTTTTCGTCGCTGGAAAAGATCTGCGACGCTTTCGGTCTGACGCTCTCGCAGTTTTTTGCAGATGGGCAGGAGCGTCTCGCGCTGACAGACGATCAGCGCCTCCTCTTGGATGCCTGGGCGCTTCTGACCGCCCCGCAAAAAGACGCGCTGCTCGCTTTCCTGCAGACCATGCGCTGAGCACACACAAATCCATAGGACAAAAAGAAGGATGCCTTTATCCGGCACCCTTCTTTTTTGCATCTCAAAGCCTCAGAGCAGGCTCGCGGCAAGATGCCACACGGGCTCGGCAAGCACATAGCCCAGCGCCGCCGAGCAGACGTTCGCACAAATGGCGTAAAGCACTGCCCTCCGTTTGCTCCTTCCCCGGAGCGTTCGGGCGTAGACGCACGACTCGATCAGCGTTACAACCGCCTCCGCCGGGAAAAACAGCAGGAAATAAAACCAGCTTACGCCGCTTTGCAGCGCAAAAAACGAGAAGCATCCGTGCAGCAGCCCCTGCGTCAGGAAATTGACCAGCAGCACCGTCTTCCAGTTTTCCCGCAGGGAAAATCCGAACAGCAGCAACACCAGAAATTCAATCACGAGCGTCGGCACAAACGTCGCCAGAAACTGCAGCGCGTAGCCCCGATACACCGGCTGCGGCTCCACGGTCTTTGCCGCCCAGTCAACCGTCACGATGCTCTGCAGGGTGTCTCGCTGCAAAACGTCGGACAAAAACACTTCGCCGGACTGCGTCACCATCAGAATCCGGTACGTCTGCGGCACGCCGACATAGCGGAACGTATGAAGCATCTCGCCGTTTTCGCCTGCCTGCCCGGTAAGGTCTCCCCAGATGGGCGCTCTGGTTGAGCCCTGCGAAATGCAGCCGTGCCATCCTGAAGGAATCGCCGCACGAAACGCCTGCAGCAGCGCCGGGTCCAGCCCCGTCTCATTCGTTTCATACGCGCCTGTGTAGGTTCCCTCGTCCAGAAGATCGAGATAGTATGCCTCCTGCGGCGCATGCACCACACGCACCGCCAGCTGCGGCTTGGGACCGGAATCGGCAAACACCACCGTCGTCAGAAGCACTGTCAGAAGCAGCATCAAAATTGCCGCGCGAAACCGTCTTTTCATGGAAGATGCTCCTTTCGTCTCAGGATTGTCTTATCTGCATCTTACCACACTTTGTGTATCTTGAAAAGAGCTTAATTTTCATATTGCTCCTGCAGATAAATGCCCGCGCGCGACTGGATATTCTGCGCCGCCTGTTCCGCGGAGATGACTCCGGCAAAATAGGCTGCCGCCTCCTCGCAGAGAATGTCCTCCAGCGCCCGATCCTGCCCCGTGCGCACGGTGATGGTTTCCAGCAGCGCATAAAACTGCGCCGCATCCGATTCGCTGAGCAGCTCCACCTCGCCGTACCAGTCGGTGCGGTTTCCTGCCATAAAATCCTCCATTTCCGCGCGCAGCAGCGCGGAATTTGCCGGAATTCTGTTTTCCTGCTGATAAGAAAAGCAGAAAGCAAAAAACGCCTTCGCTCCATCGAGATCGCTGCACTGTGGTCCGAGTCCGAGAGACGTGAGAATATTATACGCGCTGCCGCTGCCGCTTTCTACCGGGAAGCCTGCATAGGTGTAGCCCTGCTCGCCCCATGTCTTCGCGTAATACTCTCCCCGCCCGGCAAGCCACGAAACGGAGCTGATCCAGCCAAGGCCGACGAGCGTTGTCTCCGGGCTGTCCGGCGTCGAGCCGTCGCCGCCCCAGCGCTTGCACCAGGTCAGATAGTCACAGAATTCCTGCGAGTCAAAGCGGCAGGTCGCCGTTTCCCGGTCCGTGAACGCGCCGATACAGAACAGCGCGCAGAGCCCGAACAAATTCTCCGGCGTATTCCAGGAATCGACCGGCACCCAGCCCTCCGGCATCTGCGCACGCGCCTGCTCCAAATCCTCCAGCGTCACGCCCGGCTCCGGCACGAAGCGTGCAGGCGCGATCAGCGTATCAATCTGAACCGTCAGCGGCAGCTCATACACCGCGCCGTCCTGCTCCAAAAGCCGGTACAGCCCCGGCAGCAGATTCTCCTCCGTCAGAAAATCCACCGTCAGCGGCAGAAGATCGGCGCAGACCGCCTCTGCGCGAAGAGCTGGCGGGTTGAACCCATTGATATCATAGAACGCAAACAGATCCGGTCCCTGCCCCGCCATAATCTGCGTGCGCAGAACATCCAGAGACGCCGCGTCAGTATCATATTCCGAATCGGAATACGTTTCATACTCGATCCGATACCGGTCTTGACCGGTGTTGAACGCCTGCACCATCTGCCCAAAGTCATACGAAACCTCGCCTCCGCCTGTCACAACGGCAAGCCGCAACACTCTTTTCTCGGGCACGCTGCCGTCTTCCCAGCGCAGGAAGGTCAAGCCCTGACCGTTCGGCGTATACAAAAGATAGCCTTCCGGCAGCTCTGCAATCTGCTCCGCCTCCAGCTGAACGCCCAGCTCCCGCGCGGAAGCCGACACTTGCGTCTGCCCTGTCTGCATGTCCATCGTGCAAAGCCCCGTGTCATCGCAGAGCAGCACGCCGCCGTCCAGCGCCAGCCCGAGCCCCGTCGTTTCCCGACTGACCGCTTCTTCTCCCAGCGGCGCGAGCGTCTGCGCGTCAAATTGCCGCAGCTCCGAGTCGGCGCCGCCTAAGACGTTCCGCGTCAGAACAAGAAGCGTATCTCCTTGCCGCTGCATTGCGGCAAACAGCCAGCCATCGGCGTTGGGGTCAACCGTCTGGCGCGCAAGCTCTGCGCCCTGTTCGTCCAGCAAAATCAGCTGCGAACCGGCAAGCAGGCAGAAGCCGGTCTTCATCCGGACCAGCTGGAAAAAACGCGCGCCCTGTCGGGCATCGGTTATCGAAACCGGAATCGTCTTTTCCTGCGCGAAGCTTTCGTCGTAATGCGTCAGTGTCAAGCGCCCCTCCGGCTCGGGCTCCACCTGCATCAGAAGGTCGCTTCCCCGCGGAACAAAATACCGTGCCGGAAGGCTTCCGCTGAGCAGCCACGCGCCGCCCTCTTCGTCTGCGCAGAGCGCATACAGATAGTCCGCGCCTTCTGCAAGCGTCAGCTGTTCGGTTTCGCCGCCCGGGTCCTGCTTCCAGAGTGCAGGTCCTTCCTCTGCCGGACCGCCTGCCAGAATGGTATCCCCTGCCGCCGTCAGCGCCGTCGCCAGCTGCAGGTCTCCCGGCAGCGGCAGACTTGCATATTCCAGATGTCTCGTCTGTCCGTTTTCCGTTTCCTGTGTGGTTTTCCCGTTGGCTTCCGGCGCAGCTTCCTCGTTGGAAGAAGCTGCCTGCTCCCCGCCCGGCACGCAAAGCGATGTCACCTGTTTTTCCCGCGCACAGCCGCAGAGCATGGAAAGCAGCAAAATCAAAGCGCCGAAGCGCTGCATCATTCGTTTCAAGCCGTTATTTCCGGCAGCTGTCTGCCCGAACGCCGCCGCGCGCGCGGCGCCCGGGGGTCTGGTTGTCTGTGTAACTTTGCTGCCGGAACCTCCTTTCTCGTTTGTACTATCGCGATAGTCTATGCTCAGACTATCACACTCGTCCAATCCTGTCAACCCCTCTTGACAATTTCAGACGATTATGATAGTCTGATTTCAAACACATCGGAGGTAGCGCTATGAAGCTGTTCGACTCGGAATGGAAGGTCATGGAGGTTCTCTGGCAGCAAAACGACCAGACAGCGAAGGAGGTTTCGCTGCATCTGGCGCAAAGCGCCGGCTGGAACAAGAACACAACCTATACGGTGATCAAAAAATGCATCGACAAGGGCGCGATTGAACGCCGGGAGCCGAATTTTGTCTGCCACGCGCTGATTTCGAAGCAGCAGGCGCAGACGGAAGAGGCGCAGTCCCTGGTCGACAAGGTCTTCGGCGGCTCTGCCGAGCTCTTGTTTGCATCCCTGCTGTCGGACCGTTCGCTCAGCAAAGAGGAACTCGACCGGCTCAAGGCGCTGGTGGAGGCGCACGAGGGATGACCGGGCTGCAGGCTGCGATTGTAAGCGGCAGCGCGCTGATTGTGATCATCGCTTTGCTGCGCGCGGCGCTGCGCCGCCATCTTCCCGCCCGGCTTTTTCCGGCGCTCTGGTGCGTGGCAGCGGTTCGCCTGCTGCTGCCGGTCTCGATTCCGACGCGCATCAGCATCTGGAACCTGTTTTCCACTCGCGCCTCGTCTCCGGGCGGCATGGTCTCCGAAACGCTGACCGCCTTTCCCGCGCTCGCGCAGACCACCGCGTCCGCCGTGTCCCCGGACCCTGCCGCGCAAGTGCCGGTCCTGCCGCTCATCTGGCTTTCCGGCGCGCTTTTGCTGGGGCTGTATTTCGCGCTCGGCTATGCGCATTCGATCAAAACGCTTCGCGCAGGCAGCCTTGCGCCCAGTCCGATAGAAGCACTTCTGCTGGACCTGTTCGGCTTCGCCAATCGCCCCGCCATCCGCGCCTCTAAAAATCCCCGCGCGCCCGTCACCTTCGGCACGGTCCGTCCGGTCATTGTTCTGCCGGAGGATTCCGCCCTTGACTGCACGCAGCTTTCTCTGGTCCTTGCTCATGAGCTGGCGCACGTGCGCCGGAAGGACTGTCTGCGAAAGCTGCTGCTCACCGTCTGCCTGTGCGTGCATTTCTGGAACCCGCTGGTGTGGGGGATGGTGGTGCTTGCCAACCGCGACATGGAGCTTGCGTGCGATGAAAAGGTACTGTCCGTGCTGGGGTCCGGCTTCAAAAAGCAATACGCCCTGACGCTTCTTTCCGTGGCGCAGCGGCAGCAGCGGTCTTCCTGCCTCTGCAGCGCCTTTGCAAAGCGCCCGCTGGAGGCGCGGATTGTCTCCATTCTGAACTTCCGGCGCATGCCGGTCTGGACCGGCATGCTTGCTGCTGCGGCGTTTCTTCTTTCCGCATGCGTCCTTGCCACGCAAGCAGCGCCTTCCGCCGCAAGTGCCGCGCCGGAGCCGGTCGAAGCCGTCCTTGCGTCCTCCCTGCCGAAAACGGCGGAACCGGAAAAAAACGCGCCGGACCTGCCGCAGGAAATCCCCGTTGAAGCCCCGGCAGAAGAACTGCCCGAACAGCCGCCTGCTGATGCCACAACGGAAGATGCGCCCACCTACATCTTCCCGCTGGAAGACGCAGACGCGGCAGTCACAGATCCCTACGGCTGGCGCGAGCATCCGCTGTTTCAGAACGGAAAAACCTATTTTCACAGCGGCGTCGACCTGGAAGCCGCAGCGGGCAGCCATATTCTTGCCGTGGCAGACGGCACGGTGGTCGAAAGCGGCTACAACGAGGCTTACGGCTACATGGTGATCCTGGAACACGCCGGCGGCGTGCAGACGTTCTATGCGCACATGACAGACTATCTGGTTTCGACCGGCGACACCGTCCAACAGGGGCAGATCATCGGCACCGTCGGCTCGACCGGCTGGTCGACCGGCCCGCACCTGCACCTCGGCGTTATGATTGACGGCGAAAGCGTCGACCCGCTTGCCGCGCTGCAGAGCGAAGCCTGATTCGATACAGAAAAGCATCCGGATACGAACCGTACCCGGATGCTTTTTTCCATGTTTGCTTCAGCCCTCTGCCGCTTCCTCCGGCAGGTCAACGAGTATCGCCTCATGATGGACCGCGGGAAGGATTTTCTGCATCAGGTCCTGCGTTGCAATTGCGAGCGTCGAGGAGTTGATACACGGATGGCAGCCGAAGCGCGCGTCTTCCAAAACGGGCTTGTCAATGACCAGCTGCACCTCGTTTTCCCGGTCGTTCATCAGCCCCAGCACGCTCACAGAGCCGGGCGTGATGTTCAGAAGCCGCAGCATATCCTCCGGCGAGGCAAACGACAGCCGCGTCACGCCGAGCTGTTTGGAAAGGTCCTTCGTCTTGAAGACCTTCTCGCCCGGCATCATCAGAAGATAGAAGCTCGTCTTCTGCCGGTTGCAGAGAAACAGGTTCTTGCAGATTTTCTCTCCCAGCACCTGCTCCACCGCTTCGCAGGCTTCAATTGTGTCCGCGAAGTCGTGGTCGACTCTGTCATATGAGACGCCGAGCGAATCGAGCAGCGCATAGCACGCGATTTCCTTTTCCAGCCGGTCGGACACGTCCTCCGGTCTGCCGTGATATAGCGTATTTTTCATGATTACCCCACCCGGATATAAAGATTGGAAACAGCAACCGCCTGTTCATATGGATTGCAGCAGGCGTTGATCGTCTCGCAGACGCCCGCTGCGTCCAGCACGTAATAAGACCCGCCTGCAATATAGCTTGCCTGCCCCGGAAGCGTCCGGGTCTGTATCTCGCCCCGGCTGCACAGAAGCGCACTCTCGCACAGCCAGATCAGCTCTCTTGTCGTCAAACTCGTCTTCGACGCATCGGATACCAGCTTCAAAGCCGCCGGCAGATGAATGAGTCCCTTGAAGCTCGTCCACTGCTTGATCGCCGCCGACAAAAACGCCCGCTGCGTCTCCACGCGCCCCAGATCCTGCATCGCATAGCCCGAGCGGAAGCGCACCACCTGCATTGCCTGCTCGCCGCTCAGGTGCTGCTCGCCAGCTGAAAGATCGATGGTGAGATTCTGGCTGGGGTCCGAGTAATGCATGTCGACAGGGACGTTGAACGTCACGCCGCCCATGGTGTCGACCAGCTGCTCAAAGACCGAAAGGTCCACCAGCACGTAGCCGTCCGGCTGGAAGCCGATGATTTCCCCGACGCGCATCAGCAGCTGCTCCATGCCCGCCTCCCCGCCGGATGCCCAGCCGTAGGCGGAGTTGATCTTCGGCACGGAATACTCGCAGTAAATGAGCGTGTCGCGCGGAATGGAGACAAGGCTCATCTTGCCCGTCGCGCGGTTCACGGAGAAGAGCATCATCGTATCCGTCCGATACTCCCCCTCGTCGGTGCCCGCGATCAGAATCGTCGCGCACCCGGCCTTGCGTTCCCCAAGCCCCGTCTCGGCCTCTGGCTGCTTGGCAACAAAAAAGTGCACGCTTCCAAGCGCGATGGCAAGAATCAGAAC
>DPCD01000059.1:0-5194 GCA_003516765.1 Clostridiales bacterium
CCCATCATGGGGTTGAACTCATGCAGGCTGGAGATAACCTGGTTGAGGTGCTCGACGGAGATGTTCATCTCCTTGGCGAGGTCCTCGATGTCCTTCGGATCGGTCGGGACGAACTCGTGCAGAGGCGGGTCGAGAAGACGGATGGTGACGGGGCGACCCTTCATTGCCTCGTAGATTGCCTCGAAGTCGCCCTGCTGCATCGGCTCAAGCTTCGCCAAAGCCTTTTCGCGCTGCTCGGAGGTCTCGGAGACGATCATTTCGCGCATCGCCTTGATACGGTCGGTTTCAAAGAACATATGCTCGGTACGGCAAAGACCAATGCCCTGTGCGCCGAAGGCAAATGCCTGCGCGGCATCGTTCGGGGTATCGGCGTTGGTACGCACATCGAGAACGCGGAACTTGTCTGCCCAGTTCATCAGGCGGTCAAAGTCGCCGGAAATTGCGGCAGCAGCCGTCTTGATCTTTTCGCCGTAGATGTTGCCGGTGGAGCCGTCGATGGAGATCCAGTCGCCTTCTTTGAAGGTCTTGCCGGCGAGCTCAAACTTCTTGTTTGCCTCGTCCATCTTGATTGCGCCGCAGCCGGAGACGCAGCAGGTGCCCATGCCGCGGGCAACGACAGCCGCGTGGGAGGTCATGCCGCCGCGAACGGTCAGAACGCCCTGTGCGTAGTGCATGCCCTCGATGTCCTCGGGGCTGGTCTCCAGACGGACCAGGATGACCTTATGACCAGCCTTTGCCCAGTCGGTCGCGGCCTCTGCCGTGAAGACGACCTTGCCGCATGCCGCGCCGGGGGAGGCGGCAAGACCGGTGCCGATAACCTTTGCCTTCTTGAGGGCAGCTGCGTCGAACGTCGGGTGCAGCAGCGCGTCGAGGCTCTTCGGGTCGATCATGGCGACGGCTTCTTCTTCGGTGATCATGCCCTCGTCGACCAGATCGCAGGCGATCTTCATTGCGGCGGCAGCGGTGCGCTTGCCGTTACGGGTCTGGAGCATGTAGAGCTTCTTGTCTTCGATGGTGAACTCCATGTCCTGCATGTCGCGGTAGTGATACTCGAGCTTTGCGCAGATGTCGGTGAACTGCTTGTAAGCCTCGGGCATGACCTGCGCCAGCTGGTCGATGGTCTGCGGGGTGCGGACGCCTGCGACGACGTCTTCGCCCTGTGCGTTCATCAGGAACTCGCCGAACAGCTTCTTCTCGCCGGTCGCCGGGTTACGGGTGAAGGCAACGCCCGTGCCGGAGGTGTCGCCGGTGTTGCCGAAGACCATGGACTGGACGTTGACAGCGGTGCCCCAGTCGGAGGGGATGTCGTTCATGCGGCGGTAGTAGATTGCGCGGGGGTTGTCCCAGGAGCGGAAGACCGCCTTGATGGCGCCCATCAGCTGGACCTTCGGGTCCTGCGGGAACTCTTCGCCGAGCTTTTCCTTATATTCTGCCTTGAACTTCTCGGCAAGCTCCTTGAGGTCGTCTGCGGTCAGCTCGGTGTCGAGCGTGACGCCTCTGGCTTCCTTCATCTCGTCGATGAGCTGCTCGAAGTATTTCTTGCCGACTTCCATGACGACGTCGGAGTACATCTGGATGAAGCGACGATAGGAGTCGTAGGCAAAGCGCGGATTGTTGGTCTTCTTGGCAAAGGCGACGACGACCTCGTCGTTCAGACCCAGGTTCAGAATGGTATCCATCATGCCGGGCATGGAAGCGCGCGCGCCGGAACGGACGGAAACCAGAAGCGGGTTATAAAGATCGCCGAACTTCTTGCCGGTCATCTCTTCGAGCTTTTCGACATACTGCATGATCTCCGCTTCGATCTCGCTGTTGATCTGGCGGTCGTCCTTGTAGTACTGCGTGCAGGCTTCGGTGGTGATGGTGAAGCCCTGCGGAACCGGCATGCCGAGGTTGGTCATTTCGGCAAGGTTTGCACCTTTGCCGCCGAGCAGCTCGCGCATGTGTCCGTTGCCCTCGGAGAACAGGTAAACATATTTGTGAGACATTTTGTACCCCTTTCCTGTGGTGACCGCTTCGTCACTCGACGCGGTCCAGCATGTTTGCTTTATGATTTTCAGACAATTACATACTATAGCACAAAGTTCGATTTTTTCAACCATAAAAAGTGGAAAGTGGGAACATTTTTTGAAATTTGTTAGATTTTTCGAGGATTTTACACAAAACACACAAGACCCAACTTTTTCGGACATTTTTTTGCCCGAAATAAAAACAACACAACGCGGCAGTCCAAACAGGTCCGGTGCGCCTTTGTGAAACTTGACGGATTCGCCTTACCGGACGCAGGCGGATTTGGGAATTCGGATGGTGAGAACGATTTCATGTTCGGTCTCCCGCTGCTCGGTTCCGGCGTCGACGCCGGCGGCGCGGATGAGATCGAGCTGATGATTGATGGTGTTGAAAAAAACGCGCATATCGCGCAGGACGAAGTGTCCAAGCTTTGCCTTCTGCGAAGATTTCGCGCACAGCTCGTCGATATAGCGTTCGGTTTTTGCGACCGTCCAGCCGTTTTCCGCAATCAGGCGCACGAGGCGCAGCTGCGCCGCTTCGTCTTCGATGCGCAGAAGCGCCCGCGCGTGGCGTTCTGATAGACCGCTGGCTCTGAGAAGCGCCAGCACCGGCTCGGATAATTTCAGCAGCCGCAGCTTGTTGGCAATGGCGCTCTGGCTCTTTCCAACGCGGCGCGCCGCCTGCTCCTGCGTGAGATGGTACTGCTGCATCAGCCGCGCCAGTCCCTGCGCCTGCTCGATGTAGTCCAGGTCCCGCCGCTGCAGATTCTCCACCAGCGCCAGAAGCCCTGCGTCCTGGTCGTCTGCTGTCACCAGCAGACACGGCACCTCCCGCAGCCCGGCAAGACCCGCCGCGCGCAGCCGCCGCTCGCCCGCGACCAGTTCAAAGCCGCTGCCCTTTTTGCGCACCGAGAGCGGCTGCAGCACGCCATACTGCCGGATGGAGGCGGCAAGCTCCTGCAGGCCTGCCGCGTCAAAAACGCTTCTGGGCTGCGCCGGATTCGGGCGAATGGCGCCGAGCGGCAGAAAGAGAACCCTTCCGGTTTGCAGAACGGACGGACCGGACGTTTTTTGTGTGAGCATGACGCGCCTCCTCGCGGTTTTTCTGCCTCCAGTTTACAGAGCATCCGGCGAAAAAACGCGCGAAACAGGTGCGAGGCACAAGAAATTGAAGCGAAACAGGTGCGCGGCACAAAATGTGGAGAAAGCTGTGGATAATGTGCATAAATAAACGCCGCCGCACAGGCTGTAAGCTGTGCGGCGGCGCCGTTCTATGGAATCCGGTCTGCGAAAAATAGCGTATGGAATCTCAGCTTGCCCGAAGCCGCGCTCGCCATGCGGCTGGAAGGCAATCCTGCTTCTGAAAATGCCTGCGCGAAAGCCCGTCCGTATGGAATCTCACAACCCCGGAAGGGCTTTGCGTGTCAGGCGGCGGGGTCGTCCGTGCGTTCCAGGTACAGCTCTTCTGCCGTCCGCTGTGCCTGAAGCAGTGCTTCTTCCAAACGCTGCAATTCCTGCTGCGTTCGTGTAATGGTATTGAACAAAAACAGGTACTCTTTTGTCAATTCCTGCATTGTCTCTTGCATCCTTTCTTTCTGTATTTGCCAGGACCACAAGATCTTGTGGTTCCTTAGCTGGCTTTATCATACACGTTTTGAAGCGGGAAGGATGTCGAACGGTGTCGAACAGAAAAAAATGACGAAATCAACAGAAAATGTTAAATATGTACGTAAATTTTGTGAGAAAAGACGAACAACCGCGCCTTCACTCGGCTTCTGTCAGCCCATATTTGCGTTTGACGCGCTCGAGCTTCTCCAGCATCGGCTCCGCGCCGAACCAGAGAAACAGCGCTGTCGCTGCCGCGTGGACCAGATCGAAGGGGAAACCGGTCAGATAATACGCCTTCAGAACGGAAACGGACAGATTCGGCTGATATAAAATCGCGGACGCCGGGTTCATGATGCCGCCATAGATCAGAACAACGCTGACCGCGCCGAAAATCGCAAGCGGCGCGCGCCCGGCGCGAAGCAGACCCTTCTGAAAGCTCACACCCGCCAGAAAGCCGATCAGCCCCATCGCGAACATCTGAAACGGCGTCCAGGGTCCCTGCCCGAACAGCACGTTGGACGTCAGCATGCTCATTGCGCCGACCAGAAAACCCGTCTCGCCGCCGAAGGCGACGCCCGATAAAATCACCAGCGCGGCGACCGGCTTGAACCCCGGCAGCATGAAAAGCGCGGCTCTGCCTGCAACGGCAAGCGCACAGAGCGCGGCAATCAGAACCAGCTCCCGCGCCTTCGGCTTGCGCCCTTCAAAGATCAGCGCGAACGGCGCCATGCATTCGAGCAGGACAAGAATCGAGACCACGCCGTAGCTTTTTTTGCCGAAGTAGACGATGCCGATGAAAATCGTCAGCGGTACAAGCAGAAGAGAGAGAACGCTTGCAAGCTTTGTCCTGCCGGAAAGCGGTCTTCCGCCGAGACTGGAATGGACCGGCTGCGGCGCGGCGCGGCTGAATGAGACAGCAAGGACAAGCAGGCACGCGAGCATCGCAAGATACAGCCGGAAGGTATCGCCGGCAAGACTTGTCAGCCCGCCCTGCGTCAAGAGCTCTGACAGATCGCTGATCGATAGAATCCTCCACAGGCACACCAGCGCGCCGAGCCCGCCGAGCGCGCCCAGAAGCTTTCGCCAAAGAGGAAGCGGCGCGGTCTGGCTCGGCAGAAGATACGTCTTTGCCTGCTTTTGGGCTTCCTCCTGCGCCTGGATTTCCGCTGCGTCATCGCCGTCTGCCGGAAGGTCCGGCTCCGGGGGAACCTCGCCGCCGCAGGCGGCAATCACGTCCTCCGGGGTAATCGCGCCCGGCAGAAGCCCGCGCGCCATGCGGCTTGCCGAGGTCGTGTAGAAGCTGCCGGAGGAGAAAAATTCCCGCGGCGTGCCTTCGGCGACAATCGCGCCGTCAAAGAACATCGCGCAGCGGCTGGCGTAGCTGGCGCAGAATTCGGCGTCGTGGCTGACCATAATCACACACACGCCGCGCGCGCAAAGGCGCCGGATAATCCGGGCGAACACACGCTTGAATTCTGCGTCGAGTCCCTTCGTCGGCTCGTCGAGCAGAAGCACCTCGGGCTCGCGCAGCAGCACCTTGCACAGCGCTGCGCGCTGCTGCTCGCCGCCGGAAAGAT
>DPCD01000059.1:5408-5551 GCA_003516765.1 Clostridiales bacterium
TCGCCGCCGGAAAGATCGTAGGGATGGCGCTCGAGCAGCTCCGTCAACTCGCAGAGCCGCGCCTTTTCAAGCGCCAGTGCCTTGCGCCGGTCTCTTGGTGCGTCGTCCAGCACGGAAAGAAGGTCCTCAATGACCGTATTTTT